>NZ_JBQSVC010000010.1:0-111158 GCF_052376035.1 Halomonas sp. AOP7-E1-9 | reverse complement strand
AAAAAAAACCGACCCAGCTGGGTCGGTTTTCATTCTGCTTTAAAGAGGCAGCAACTAAAGATTTACTCTTCAGCAGCGGCTTCTTCAGCAACCGGACGGTCTACTAGCTCAACGTACGCCATAGGCGCGTTGTCGCCGGTGCGGAAACCGCACTTGAGAATACGGATGTAGCCACCCGGACGCTCGGCGTAACGCGGACCCAGCTCATTGAACAGCTTGCCAACGGCTTCTTTGGAACGTGTGCGAGAGAACGCCAAACGACGGTTCGCAACGCTATCCTGCTTGGCTAAGGTGATCAGCGGCTCGATAACGCGACGCAGTTCCTTGGCCTTGGGCAGGGTTGTCTTGATGACTTCATGTTCGACCAGCGAGACAGACATGTTCTTGAACATGGCCTGACGATGCGAGCTGGTGCGATTCAGATGACGACCACTCTTACGATGACGCATGGTTGTAATTCCTTACCAAACTGGGACTCAAGTCGACACTCACGCGGTGGCCTTGTCGTCCTTCAGGCTAGCGGGCGGCCAATTTTCCAACCGCATGCCGAGGGACAAGCCGCGCGCCGCCAAAACGTCCTTGATTTCATTCAAGGATTTTTTACCGAGGTTCGGTGTCTTCAACAGCTCAACTTCTGTGCGCTGGATAAGATCACCGATATAGTAAATATTCTCGGCTTTTAGGCAGTTCGCGCTGCGAACGGTCAACTCAAGATCGTCTACGGGGCGCAATAGGATTGGATCAACGTGATCTTCTTCCTCTTCGACTTCCTGCTCTTTATCAGCTTCAAGGTCGACGAAGGCGGCCAGCTGCTCTTGCAGAATGGTCGCACTGCGACGGATAGCCTCTTCCGGATCCAAAGTACCGTCGGTTTCCAGATCGATAATCAGCTTATCGAGGTCGGTGCGCTGCTCAACACGAGCGGCTTCAACCGAGTAGGAAACGCGGCGGACAGGGCTGAAGGTGGCATCCAGCTGCAGGCGGCCAATAGCACGGGTCTCTTCATCAGAGCCACGGGCGTCAGCCGGTTCGTAGCCACGACCCAGCGCTACCTTAAGCTGAATTTTCAGCTCGGCACCTTCATTGACGTGTGCAATGACGTGGTCCGGGTTGACGATTTCGACGCTATGATCAAGCGCAATGTCGCCAGCAGTGACGACGGCTGGGCCCTGCTTGTTCAGCGAGAGCACCGCCTCATCGCGGCTGTGCATCTTGATCGCAACATCTTTCAAGTTCAGGAGGATTTCGATGACATCTTCCTGCACCCCTTCGAGCGCACTGTACTCGTGCTCTACACCCGCAATTTCAGCCTCTACCACGGCAGCGCCGGGCATAGACGAAAGCAGAATGCGACGCAGTGCATTCCCCAGGGTGTGACCAAAACCACGCTCGAACGGTTCGAGAACGATTTTGGCATGATGTGCGCTGATTTCTTCGACCTTGATGTCGCGAGGACGAAGAAACTCTGTCACTGAACGCTGCATATGAACACCTTTCAGGCTGCCAAACGGATACTGAGTTCTTAAGAACCGTACTCAAGAGCATCTGGGCGGTTAGCTTTGCTATCCCGCCCAGGCTTCAAGAAGCAGATTAATTAACGCCGCTTACTTGGAGTACAGCTCGACGATCAGGTTTTCGTTGATGTCGGCAGTCAGGTCACCGCGTTCAGGCAGAGCCTTGAAAGTGCCTTCCATCTTCTTGGCGTCGATTTCAATCCAGAGGATATCGCCACGGTTGGCCGCAATGGTCAACGCGTTTTGAATACGTGCCTGATTCTTCGCCTTTTCGCGAATAGCAACAACGTCACCCGGCTTCACTTGGTAGGAAGCAACGTTAACGGTGCGGCCGTTCACGGAAATCGCCTTGTGGCTAACGAGCTGACGCGCTTCAGAGCGAGTCGAGCCGAAACCCATACGGTAGACGACGTTATCCAGTCGGGATTCAAGCAACTGCAACAATACTTCACCGGTCGCACCTTTCAGGCGAGCAGCTTCTTTGTAGTAGTTACGGAACTGTTTTTCGAGTACGCCATACATGCGACGTACTTTTTGCTTCTCACGAAGCTGCAAGCCGTAGTCTGAAAGACGCTGACGACGCTGGCCGTGTACACCCGGGATTTGCTCGGATTTACACTTTTTCTCGAAGGGAGTCACGCCACTCTTCAAAAAGAGATCGGTGCCTTCACGACGAGACAGTTTGCACTTCGGTCCAATATAACGAGCCATGAATCTGTCTCCTTAAACGCGGCGTTTCTTAGGCGGACGGCAGCCATTATGGGGAATGGGCGTCGCGTCTACGATGCTTTGCACGCGGAAGCCTGCGGCATTGAGTGCGCGCACGGCGGATTCACGACCGGGACCTGGGCCTTTAACCAGTACGTCTACGTTTTTCACACCATACTCGGCTGCAGCAGTCGCTGCACGCTCGCTTGCTACTTGAGCAGCGAACGGGGTGCTCTTGCGAGAACCACGAAAACCCGAACCACCGGCAGTTGCCCAAGAAAGAGCATTGCCCTGGCGGTCTGTGATCGTCACGATCGTGTTGTTAAAAGAGGCATGGATATGCGCAACGGCGTCCACTACCTGCTTTTTAACCTTTTTACGGTTACTACGCGGGTTAGCCATGTTGATGTCTATTCCTGTCTTTACGCCAGAACGTGCGTGTTATTTGCGGATCGGCTTACGCGGGCCCTTACGGGTGCGCGCGTTAGTCTTGGTCCGCTGACCACGCAGCGGAAGACTACGACGATGACGCAGACCACGGTAGCAGCCTAAGTCCATGAGACGCTTAATGTTCAGCGTAACATCACGACGAAGGTCGCCTTCTACGGTGTACTTACCAACTTCAGAACGCAGGGTATCCAGCTCTTCGCCAGATAGGTCCTGGATCTTGGTAGTCAGCGCGATACCGGCAGCAGCACAGATATGCTGCGCGCGAGTACGGCCAATCCCGAAGATATAGGTCAGCGAGATCGCCGCATGCTTGTTGTCCGGGATATTGACGCCTGCAATACGGGCCATCAGCTTACTCCGAAATTTGAGCGGCTTGCTCGTTTATTCATCTACAAAAGGCGCAACAGCATACCCCTTTAAATGCCCTAAGGCAAGGGGTATGCCGAACACCCACTTAAAACAACGTAGGAATTAACCCTGACGCTGCTTGTGCCGTGGTTCGATGCAGATGACGCGAACAGCGCCATTGCGACGAATGATCTTACAGTTACGGCACATTTTCTTTACGGA
Source organism: Halomonas sp. AOP7-E1-9 (assembly GCF_052376035.1). Taxonomy (NCBI): domain Bacteria; kingdom Pseudomonadati; phylum Pseudomonadota; class Gammaproteobacteria; order Oceanospirillales; family Halomonadaceae; genus Halomonas; species Halomonas sp. AOP7-E1-9. The sequence continues at coordinate 107,916 of NZ_JBQSVC010000010.1, read as the reverse complement.
AGCTCGAACTTTCATCGTTCTTTCTCCAAAAACGGCTCGCGGCGCGCCAATCGTAAGGCGGCGCCTCAGCGCATGATGCCGCCGCTACCGTAGCCTTTCAGGTTGGACTTCTTCATCACCGAGTCATACTGATGCGACATGAGGTGTGACTGCACCTGAGCCATGAAGTCCATGATGACCACCACCACGATCAGGAGCGAGGTGCCGCCAAAAAAGAATGGCACATTCCACGCAACGATCAGGAACTGGGGCATCAAGGAAACCGCAGTGATATACAGGGCACCGAACAAAGTCAGACGCGTCATGACTTTGTCGATATAGCGAGCGGTCTGCTCGCCGGGGCGAATGCCCGGCAGGAACGCACCTGACTTTTTCAAATTGTCAGCTACATCCTTCGGATTGAAGACCAGCGCTGTGTAAAAGAAGCAGAAGAATACCACTGCCGCCGCGAAAAGCAAGATGTAAAGCGGTTGCCCAGGGGCTAATGCTTGTGATGCACGCTGTAACCACTCCATACCTTCACCTGCACCTACCCACTGACCAATAGAAGCCGGGAAGAGTAGGATACTGGACGCGAAGATCGCAGGAATAACACCCGCCATATTCACTTTCAAAGGCAGGTAGCTGCTTTGGCCTGCATACATCTTGTTGCCAACCTGGCGACGTGGGTAGTTCACTTTCAAGCGGCGTTGACCGCGCTCAATGAACACCACAAACGCGACGGTGGCAATACCTAGCACTGACAGCGCTAACAGCGGAAGGACATTCCAGGCCCCTTCGTTACGAGCAAGTTCAAACGCTTGCCCCACGGCACTGGGCAGCCCAGCGACGATACCAGCGAAGATCAGCAACGAAATACCGTTGCCGATGCCCTTCTCGGTAATCTGCTCACCTAGCCACATCATAAACACCGCGCCTGACACAAACGTAATCACGGCGGTGAAATAGAAGCTGAAGTCAGCGCTGTAAGCGATGCCTTGGCTAGCCAGACCGACCGACATACCGGTAGCCTGGACAAGAGCCAGTATCACCGTGCCGTAGCGGGTGTACTGGCTAATCTTGCGGCGGCCGGACTCACCTTCCTTCTTGAGCTGTTCAAGATGGGGTGAGACCGCAGTCATCAGCTGCATGATAATCGACGCAGAAATATAAGGCATTATGCCCAAAGCGAGGACGCTCATGCGCTCCAGGGCGCCACCCGAGAACATGTTAAACATGCCCAGGATGGTGCCCTGTTGCTCCCTAAACAAGGCAGCAAGCTGGTCAGGATTGATACCGGGAACGGGAATGTGGGCACCGATACGGTACACCACGATGGCGAGGAGCACGAAGCGCAAACGCGCCCACAGTTCACTCAGACCGCTGCCCATCGCCGGCATATTTCCTGACTTGGCCATTTAGTCCTCTACCTTGCCGCCAGCAGCTTCGATCGCTTCACGGGCACCTTTGGTGACCTTGATTCCACGAACGGTAACTGCCTTGTTCAGTTCGCCTGAAAGGATGATTTTCGCGTGTAGCGTTGCATCCTTCAGCACGTTGGCTTGCTTCAGTGTTTCCATAGTGACTTCGTCACCGGAAACCTTGGCAAGTTCAGCCAGGCGTATTTCTTCAGAGACCAATGATTTAGCAGACGTAAAACCGAATTTCGGCAAACGACGCTGCATGGGCATCTGACCGCCTTCGAAACCAGGCTTGACGCTACCGCCACTGCGTGATTTCTGACCTTTGTGACCACGGCCGCCGGTCTTACCAAGACCGGAACCGATACCACGACCAACGCGCTTTTCAGCGGGTTTGGAGCCCGGGGCCGGGCTTAAGGTATTAAGTTTCATGGATTACTCTCCCTCAACACGCACAAGGTAATTTACCTTGTGGATCATGCCGCGAACGGCAGGGGTGTCTTCCAGTTCAACCGAGTGACCGATGCGACGCAGGCCCAGGCCTTTCATAGTAGCCTTGTGCTTGGGCAAAACGCCGATGGTGCTGCGGATCTGGGTAACCTTGATCGTTGCTGCCATGGTGCCTTACCCCGTGATCGCGTCGACAGACAGACCGCGCTTGGCGGCGATGTCTTCCGGTGCATGCATAGCAGAGAGACCTTTAACAGTCGCTCGTACCACGTTAACCGGGTTGGTGGAACCGTAGCACTTGGCCAGTACATCGTGGACGCCAGCAAGCTCTAATACAGAGCGCATAGCACCACCGGCGATGATACCGGTACCTTCGGAGGCTGGCTGCATGTAGACCTTGGAAGCACCGTGACGGGCTTTCACAGGGTACTGCAGCGTGTTGCCTGCAAGGTTAACCTTGACCATGTTGCGACGAGCCTGGTCCATTGCTTTCTGAATTGCGACCGGCACTTCACGCGCCTTGCCACGACCGAAACCAACACGACCTTTACCATCACCTACGACGGTCAGCGCGGTGAAGCCGAAAATACGACCACCCTTGACCACCTTGGCGACGCGGTTAACCTGCACTAACTTCTCTTGCAGATCACCGTTTTGCTGTTCGTTCTTCGCCATCGTAAAACCCTTTAGAATTCCAGGCCGCCTTCACGAGCGGCGTCGGCCAGAGCCTTGACGCGACCGTGATACTTAAAGCCAGCACGGTCGAAGGCCACCTGGGTGATGCCTGCTTCTTTAGCGCGTTCAGCAATCAGAGCACCGACCTTGGAGGCCGCATCTGAGTTACCGGTCGCACCCTCGCGCAGTGCTTTGTCCAGCGTTGAAGCGCTGGCCAACACTTTGCCACCATCCGGCGAGATAATCTGCGCGTAGATGTGACGCGGGGTACGGTTGACGCACAGGCGATACACGCCCAGCTCGCGGATCTTGGCGCGAGCACGGCGGGCACGACGGAGACGAGATTCTTTCTTCGCGTTCATAACCCTGCCTTACTTCTTCTTGGCTTCTTTGCGACGCACCTGCTCGTCGGCGTACCGAACACCCTTGCCTTTATACGGCTCAGGCGGACGGAAAGCGCGGATTTCCGCGGCGCACTGACCGAGCATCTGCTTATCCGCGCTTTTCAGCACGATCACGGTGTTTTTCGGCGTTTCCGCTGTGACACCTTTCGGCAGTTCGTAGTCGACCGGGTGCGAGAAGCCCAGTGAAAGATTGAGCGTCTGGCCCTTAGCTTGGGCACGATAACCGACGCCAACAATTTCGAGAGTTTTTGTGAAACCCTCGGATACGCCCGTTACCAGGTTCTGAACCAAGGCGCGGGTAGTACCGGCCATTGCCCAGCTCTTGGCAGATTCGCTCGGGGCGAAGGTCAGCTGGCCATCTTCTTGACCAATCACCACGTCCTGGTGAATGGGCAGTGACAGCGTGCCTTGGCCGCCTTTGGCGGTCAGCTGGCTAGCATCGATTTTGATCTCGACACCAGCAGGCACTTTAACCGGATATTTCGCTATGCGGGACATTCCAGCCTCCTAGAATACGGTGCAGATGACTTCGCCACCTACACCCGCCTGGCGTGCGGCACGAGCGGTCATGACACCATTAGAGGTGGTGACAATCGCGATGCCCAGACCATCGGCAACCTTGGGCAGGTTGTCCTTGCCCTTGTACTGACGCAAAGACGGCTTGGAAACCCGCTGAATGTGCTCAATGACCGGCTTACCCTCAAAGTACTTGAGAGTCACGGTTAGTGCAGGCTTAACGCCTTCATCAACCGCAAAGTCGGTAATGTAGCCTTCTTCCTTTAGCACGCGGGCCACTTCCACTTTCAACTTGGAAGACGGCATGACTGCCGTCTCCTTGGTGGCCATCTGCGCATTGCGGATACGGGTAAACATATCCGCCAGAGTGTCTTGCATGCTCATTTAATGTGCGCTCCTGATGATTCTACGTGGCGTTACCAGCTGGACTTTTTCAGACCAGGGACGTCGCCACGCATGGCGGCTTCACGCAGCTTGTTGCGGCCAAGGCCGAACTTGTTGTAAAAACCGTGCGGACGACCCGTGATGCGGCAGCGGTTACGCTGACGTACCGGGCTTGAGTCGCGCGGCAGTTGCTGCAGCTTCAGCGTCGCCTCGAAGCGCTCTTCCTCAGACGTATTCACGCTTGAGATGATTGCCTTGAGCTCAGTACGCTTGGCCGCATACTTCTCGACCAGCTGCGTACGCTTGAGCTCACGCTCTACCATACTTTTCTTAGCCATGATCCAACCCTTATTTCTTAAACGGGAAGTTCAGTGACGCTAGCAGCGCACGACCTTCCTCGTCGGTGTTGGCAGTAGTAGTGATAGTGACGTCCAGCCCCCGAATGCGATCGATTTTATCATACTCGATCTCCGGGAAGATGATCTGCTCACGCACACCCATGGAGTAGTTGCCGCGACCGTCAAAAGACTTCGGGTTAAGACCACGGAAGTCACGCACGCGAGGAATCGCAATGTTAACCAGACGGTTCAAAAAGTCCCACATACGCTCACCGCGCAGCGTTACCTTGACACCAATCGGCCAACCTTCGCGCACCTTGAAGCCCGCGATGGACTTACGTGCTTTGGTCACCAGCGGCTTTTGACCGGACAATTTCTCCAGGTCACCGACGGCATTGTCGATCAGCTTTTTATCACTAACCGCTTCACCGATACCCATGTTCAGAGTCACTTTCGTGATCCGTGGTATCTGCATAACGTTGTTGTAGCTGAACTGCTCTTTGAGTTGAGCTACGACCTCGTTTTGATAACGTTCTTTCAAGTTCGCCATTTTGCTACCCGACTCGCGTTAGGCGTCGATCTGCGTCTGCGTCGACTTGTAGATACGTACCTTGGTACCGTCTTCCTTAACTTGGAAGCCGACGCGATCCGCCTTACCGGTCTCCGAATTGAAGATGGCTACGTTGGACGCGTGAATCGGAGCCTCACGCTCGACGATACCGCCCTGATTTCCCGCCATGGGATTCGGCTTGGTGTGACGTTTAATCATGTTCACACCCGATACCACGAAGCGGTTTTCTAATACCCGCTTAACGGTACCACGTTTGCCTTTATCCTTCCCGGCGATGACGATGACTTCATCGTCACGTTTGATCTTTTGCATATCCGCCTCGCTCCTTACAGCACTTCAGGCGCTAGGGAAATGATCTTCATGAACTTCTCATTACGAAGCTCACGAGTAACCGGCCCGAAGATGCGCGTGCCGATCGGCTGTTCGTTGGTGTTATTCAACAAAACCGCCGCATTTCCATCGAAACGGATCAGCGAACCGTCACTACGACGGACGCCACTACGGGTGCGAACCACTACCGCTTTCATGACTTGGCCTTTTTTGACCTTGCCACGCGGAATAGCTTCTTTCACCGTTACCTTAATGACGTCACCAACGCGGGCGTAGCGACGGTGTGAACCGCCTAGCACCTTGATGCACTGCACCCGGCGCGCTCCGCTGTTGTCGGCGACATCCAGCATTGTCTGAGTCTGAATCATCGGTTTTCTCCAAACCTAATCTGACTGCACTGATCGGCAGACTTTAGGTAATTAACCCTTAGCCTGCTCAACCACCTCGACCAGCGTCCAGGCTTTCTTTTTGGAAAGCGGACGGCACTCCTGAATGGAAACCGTATCGCCTGCCTTAGCCTGGTTCGCCTCATCATGGGCGTGCAGCTTGGTGGAGCGCTTAACGTATTTTCCGTAGATCGGGTGACGTTCACGACGCTCGATCATAACGACGATGGATTTATCCATCTTGTCGCTCACCACCTTACCGGTGAGCGTACGGGTTTTTTTCTCTTCGGCCATCTCAATCACCTGCCTTCTCGTTGAGCACAGTCTTAACGCGGGCGATATCCCGACGGACCTGCTTGAGCAGATGAGTCTGGCTCAGTTGGCCAGTGGCCTTCTGCATGCGCAGGTTAAACTGCTCGCGGAGTAGCTCGAGGAGCTGCTCTTTGAGCTCTCCTGCTGACTTTTCACGAATTTCCTGGGCTTTCATCACATCACCGTCCGTTTCGCAAAGGTGGTGGATAAGGGCATCTTCTGTGCGGCCAGTTCAAACGCTTCACGGGCCAGCTCTTCGGATACGCCTTCAATTTCGTACAGGACCCGACCCGGTTGGATCTGGGCTACCCAGTACTCAACAGAACCTTTACCTTTACCCATACGAACTTCGAGCGGCTTCTTGGAAATCGGCTTATCAGGGAAAACGCGGATCCAGATTTTACCGCCACGCTTAACGTGACGTGTGATCGCACGACGGCCGGCTTCGATCTGACGCGCAGTGATGCGGCCGCGACCAGTAGCTTTCAGACCGTACTCCCCGAAGCTGATCTTGCTTCCGCGATGCGCTAGGCCACGGTTGCGGCCTTTCATCATCTTGCGGAATTTCATACGCTTGGGCTGTAACATCGACTCGCTCTCCCCTTACCTGGAACCTTTCTTCTTGGGCGCGTTGCCGGCAGGCTGCTGTTGCTTAGCCTTGGCACGTACTTCCTCGATACCGCCGAGGATTTCGCCCTTGAAGATCCACACTTTAACGCCGATGACGCCATAGGTGGTGTGAGCTTCGTAAGTGGCGTAGTCGATGTCCGCACGCAGAGTGTGCAGCGGAACGCGACCTTCGCGGTACCATTCGGTACGTGCGATTTCGGCACCACCAAGACGACCTGACAGCTGAATCTTGATGCCGCCAGCGCCAAGACGCATTGCGTTCTGTACCGCGCGCTTCATGGCACGACGGAACATGACGCGACGCTCAAGCTGACCCGCTACGTTAGCAGCGACTAGCTTGGCATCCAGCTCTGGCTTGCGAACTTCTTCGATGTTCACATGAACCGCAACGCCCATCATTTCGGTAAGATCGCGACGCAGACGGTCGACATCTTCACCTTTTTTACCAATCACGATACCCGGACGGGCAGTGTGAATGGTGATGCGGGCATTGTTAGCCGGACGCTCGATGTGAATGCGGCTTACGGAAGCGCTTTTAAGACGCTCTTCCAGGAAGCTGCGCACTTCGAGATCGTTATTGAGCTTATCGGCATAGGCGCCGCGCTCGGCATACCAGACAGAAGCATGGTCTTTGACGATGCCCAGTCGAATGCCTGTTGGATTGACTTTCTGACCCATCTGGTCGACTCCTACTTCTCGGCTACCTTGACGGTGATGTGGCAGGTGCGCTTCAAGATACGATCCGCACGGCCTTTGGCGCGCGGCTTGATACGCTTGAGCGTCATGCCCTCATCGACGCAGATGGTCGAGACACGCAGCTCGTCGATGTCCATGCCGTTATTTTCTTCCGCATTCGCGATGGCGGACTGAAGCACTTTCTTGACCAGTTTGGCAGCCTTCTTCGGTGAGAAGGTCAGCAGGTCAATAGCTTCGGCGACCGGTTTACCGCGCACCTGGTCAGCCACCAAACGGGCCTTCTGTGCGGATAAAGCAGCGCCACTCAGCTTAGCTGTGACTTCCATCTCTAAATCCTCTCTGGCTTACCGTTTGGCTTTCTTGTCCGCCACATGCCCGCGATATGTGCGAGTAGCAGCGAATTCGCCAAGTTTATGACCCACCATTTCCTCGGAGACGTGCACCGGGACATGCTGGCGTCCGTTATGGACCGCAATAGTCAGACCTACCATATTGGGCAGGATCATCGAACGACGCGACCAGGTCTTGATCGGTTTACGGTCGTTCTTCTCCACTGCAGCCTCTACCTTCTTCAAAAGATGAAGGTCAATGAAGGGACCTTTCTTTAGTGAACGTGGCACAGCCGTTACCTCTTAAGTTCTTGGCAATTTCGATTAACGCGTCTTGTTACGACGACGGATAATCAGCTTGTCGGTGCGCTTGTTCTTACGCGTCTTGTGACCCTTAGTCGGCATGCCCCACGGGGATACCGGGTGACGACCACCGCTAGAGCGGCCTTCACCACCACCGTGCGGGTGGTCTACCGGGTTCATCGCGACACCGCGAACAGTCGGACGCACGCCTCTCCAGCGCTTCGCACCGGCCTTGCCAAGTTGACGCAGGCTGTGCTCGGAGTTGCTCACTTCACCCAGCGTTGCGCGGCACTCAGCCAGGATCTTACGCATTTCGCCAGAGCGAAGACGCAAGGTGGCGTAGTTACCTTCACGAGCAACCAGCTGAGCGCTAGTACCGGCACTGCGAGCAATCTGCGCGCCTTTACCCGGCTTCAGTTCGATACCGTGAACGGTAGAACCAAGCGGAATGTTGCGCAGCGGCAAGGCATTGCCTTTTTTGATGGGCGCGTTGACACCAGATTCCAGCACGTCACCCGCGCTGACACCTTTCGGTGCAATGATGTAACGACGCTCGCCATCTGCATATTTCAATAGTGCAATATGCGCGCTACGGTTCGGATCGTGCTCAAGACGCTCAACAGTGGCTGGAATGCCATCTTTGGTGCGTTTGAAGTCGATCAAACGGTAGTGCTGACGGTGACCACCGCCCACGTGGCGGGTGGTGATGCGACCGTTATTATTACGGCCACCGGACTTGGACTGTTTTTCCAAAAGCGGTGCATACGCACGGCCCTTGTACAGCCCCTCGCCAACGATCTTGACGACGTGGCGACGACCGGCGGATGTGGGTTTGGTCTTGACGATTGCCATTATCCGTACTCCTGCCCTTATTCGGCGCCAGAGAAGTCTTCGAGCGTTTCACCCGCAGCCAGGGTCACATACGCTTTGCGGTAACCCTTACGCAGGCCAACGCCGTGTGCAGTACGTTTGGTTTTACCCTTAACGTTCAACACTTGAACGCTGCCGACCTGTTTGCCGAACAGTATTTCAACGGCTTTCTTGATCTCGGGCTTGGTAGCATCAGATGCCACCTTGAAAACGTACTGGTTGCGCTCTGCAGCCATCGCGGCCTTTTCGGTCACGTGCGGTCCAAGCAGAACCTTGAATACGCGTTCCTGGTTCATGCCAGCTTCTCCTCGAATTTACGCAGGGCGGAGACGGTGACCAGGACCTTATCAAAGGCAACCAGGCTCACCGGGTCAGCTGCCGCGACATCCACCACGTCAACGTGGGGAAGGTTGCGTGCGGCTAGATAGAGCGTTTCGTCCATTTCTTCAGTGACGATCAACACTTTCTCAAGGTTGAGCTCTTTCAGCTTGGCAGCTACCTGCTTGGTCTTGGGCGCTTCGACGCTGAACTCTTCAATTGCGACTAAACGCTCTTGACGGACAAGTTCAGACAGGATGGAGCGCATCGCCGAGCGGTACATTTTGCGGTTAACCTTCTGGGTATAGTCTTGCGGACGTGCCGCGAAGGTTACGCCGCCACTGCGCCACAGCGGAGAACGGATGGTACCAGCACGTGCACGACCGGTACCTTTCTGACGCCACGGTTTTTTACCACCACCGCGAACATCGGAACGGCTCTTTTGAGCGCTAGTACCTTGACGGCCACCAGCCAAATAGGCGGTAACAACCTGGTGAACTAGCGCTTCGTTGAATTCTTTGCCAAAAGTGGCGTCGGCTACTTCAACGGTACCCGTGCCTGCAGCAAGATTCAGATTCATTGGTAATTATCCCCTTCAGCCAGCTTTCACGGCGCTGCGAACGATAACGTCGCTGCCGGGTGCTCCCGGTACGGCGCCCTTGATCAGCAGCAGGTTACGCTCGGCGTCAACACGGACGATCTCAAGGCTCTGTACGGTGCAACGGGCGTTACCCATTTGACCGGCCATTTTCTTGCCTTTAAATACGCGACCAGGTGTTTGACACATGCCGATAGAACCCGGCGCGCGGTGCGACAGGGAGTTACCATGGCTGTTGTCTTGGGTACGGAAGTTCCAGCGCTTAACAGCACCCTGGAAGCCTTTACCCTTAGAGGTGCCGGTCACGTCGATCATTTGACCAGCTTCGAAGAGGGATACGGTGAGCTCGCCACCCACTTCTGGAGCTTCTTCGCCTTCTGCAAGGCGGAATTCCATCAGTGAACGACCAGCCTCAACACCCGCTTTGGCAAACTGACCAGCCTGCGCTTTGGTGAGGTGTTTGGCTTTACGAGAACCTGTAGTGATCTGAACCGCTGCGTAGCCGTCAGACTCAATGGTCTTAACGCGCGTCACACGATTAGGATCAACTTCAATAACGGTCACGGGCACGGATGCGCCATCTTCGGTAAAGACACGGGTCATCCCGGCCTTTGTACCGACTAAACCGATAGTCATACTCAGTCTCCTATAGTGTACGGGGCTATCACCCGCTATGGCTGCCCTTTCCAGAGCATTCCACTAGCACATTGTGTGGCGCCTCACGGCGCGGCGGCTGCTGTTCATGCGATAAATGATGAACGCTGGGCCGCAAGTGTCTAGTGTAATTAGTTGAGTTTGATTTGCACGTCTACGCCAGCGGCGAGATCAAGCTTCATCAACGCATCAACTGTTTTTTCAGTTGGCTCAACGATGTCGAGCACACGCTTGTGCGTACGAATCTCATACTGATCACGCGCATCCTTATTGACGTGCGGTGAAACCAGGATGGTGTAACGCTCGCGGTTGGTCGGCAGCGGGATCGGCCCACGAACCTGAGCACCAGTACGCTTAGCGGTTTCAACAATCTCCGCTGTGGACTGGTCGATCAGGCGATGGTCGAACGCTTTCAACCGAATGCGAATCTTTTGGTTCTGCATTTGCCCTAAACTCCAATGGATGTCGACGGCGCGAGCCGTCTACCCACGCATTCAAAGGATGCGCATTATAGGCACGCCAAAAGCCCATGTCAAACATTTGCTATTGGTGCGCAGAAAAGGGGGCTCGCGAGAGCCCCCTTCATCGATCAAGTAAATCGATTACTTAACGATTTTTGCCACAACGCCAGCACCAACGGTACGACCACCTTCGCGAATAGCGAAGCGCAGACCGTCGTCCATAGCGATCGGAGCAATCAAGGTAACAACCATCTGAACGTTGTCACCCGGCATTACCATTTCAACACCTTCCGGCAGTTCACAGGTACCGGTGATGTCAGTGGTACGGAAGTAGAACTGCGGACGGTAGCCCTTGAAGAAAGGCGTGTGACGACCACCTTCTTCTTTGGACAGTACGTAAACTTCGGCTTCAAACTCGGTGTGCGGATTGATAGTACCCGGCTTGGCCAGAACCTGACCACGCTCAACGTCATCACGCTTGGTACCACGAAGCAACGCACCAACGTTCTCACCTGCACGACCTTCGTCGAGCAGCTTACGGAACATTTCAACACCGGTAACGATAGTTTTGGTGGTCTCGCGGATACCCACGATCTCAACTTCGCTACCCGGATTGATAATACCGCGCTCTACACGACCGGTAACAACAGTACCACGGCCAGAGATAGAGAATACGTCTTCAATCGGCATCAGGAACGGCTGGTCGACAGCACGCTCCGGCTCAGGAATGTAAGCATCCAGAGCTTTGATCAGATTAGCAACGGCGGTAGTACCCATGCCGTTCTCATCTTCACCGTTCAGAGCCATCAGCGCTGAACCAGTGATGATCGGCGTGTCATCGCCCGGGAAGTCGTACTCGTCGAGGAGCTCACGAACTTCCATCTCAACCAGCTCAAGCAGCTCTTCGTCATCGACCATGTCCGCTTTATTCAGGAACACAACGATGTACGGAACGCCAACCTGGCGAGACAGCAGGATGTGCTCGCGCGTCTGCGGCATCGGGCCGTCAGCAGCAGAACATACCAGGATCGCGCCGTCCATCTGCGCAGCACCGGTGATCATGTTCTTGACGTAGTCAGCGTGCCCCGGGCAGTCAACGTGCGCGTAGTGACGCTCTTCAGACTGATATTCCACGTGGGAAGTCGCGATAGTGATACCACGCTCGCGCTCTTCAGGAGCGTTATCGATAGTATCAAATTCACGCCAATCGCCGCCGAAAACCTCAGCAGATACGCGGGTTAGGGCCGCAGTCAGAGTCGTTTTACCGTGGTCGACGTGACCGATGGTGCCGACGTTGACGTGCGGTTTGGAACGTTCGAATTTTTCCTTAGCCACTGCTATAACCTCTTTACGTTAGCTAACGGTTAACCGTTTTGATTGATGACGGCTTCAACGACGCTGGAGGGCGCCTCGTCGTACTTCGAGAACTCCATAGAGTAGCTCGCACGGCCCTGGGTTTGTGAGCGCAGGTCGGTTGCGTAACCGAACATCTCACCCAGCGGCACCGTCGCACGAATGACTTTACCAGAAGAAGAGTCATCCATACCCTGCACCAGACCGCGACGACGGCTCAGGTCGCCCATGACGTCGCCCATAAATTCCTCGGGAGTCACGACTTCGACCTTCATCACCGGCTCCAGCAGCACGGCCTTGGCCTTCCTGGCACCTTCCTTCACTGCCATAGAAGAAGCAATCTTGAACGCAGTCTCGTTAGAGTCTACGTCGTGGAAGGAGCCGTCGAACAGCGTCACTTTAACGTCGATCATCGGGTAACCCGCGATGACACCGTTTTTAAGCTGCTCGTAAGCGCCTTTCTCAACCGCAGGGACGTATTCCTTGGGAACCGTACCACCTACGATCTCAGAGTTGAATTTGAAGAAAATCTCTTCTTCGCCTTCACCCTTCTCTTCAGCAGTCAGCGGCTCAATACGCAGCAAAACGTGACCGTACTGACCACGACCACCGGACTGACGTACAAACTTGCCTTCCTGCTCAATGCTGCCACGAATAGTTTCGCGGTATGCTACCTGCGGCTTACCGATATTGGCTTCCACCTTAAACTCGCGACGCATACGGTCAACGAGAATATCCAGGTGAAGCTCACCCATACCAGAAATAATCGTCTGGCCGGTCTCTTCGTCGGTTTTAACCTGGAAAGAAGGATCTTCCTGGGCCAATTTACCCAGTGCAATACCCATTTTTTCCTGGTCAGCCTTGGACTTCGGCTCAACGGCAACCGAGATAACCGGATCCGGGAACTCCATGCGCTCAAGAACGATCTTGTTATCAATATCACACAGGGTATCACCCGTGGTGACATCTTTCAGACCGATACATGCTGCAATATCGCCAGCGAGTACTTCTTTGATCTCTTCGCGCGAGTTGGCGTGCATCTGTACGATACGACCAACGCGCTCTTTCTTCTGCTTAACGGAGTTATATACACCGTCACCAGACTTCAGAACGCCCGAGTAAACGCGGATAAAGGTCAGCGTACCAACGAAGGGGTCGGTAGCGATCTTGAATGCCAACGCTGCAAACGGCGCACTGTCATCGGCTTCACGCTTAGCGATGGTGCCATCTTTATCGTCCAGCTCACCTTCGATCGCCTTAACTTCAGTTGGCGAAGGCATGTACTCGATAACACCGTCCAGCACTGCCTGAACACCTTTATTCTTAAAGGCAGAACCGCAGGTAACCAGAACAATCTCATTGGCCAGAGTACGCGTACGAAGACCTGCCTTGATCTCTTCGATCGACAGCTCGACGCCTTCCAGGTACTTGTCCATTAGCTCGTCAGAGCCTTCGGCAGCCGCTTCAACCATCTGCTCGCGATATTTCTCGGCAGTCTCTTGCAGCTCAGCCGGAATATCCACGAGTTCGAAATTCATACCCAGGCTAGCCTCATCCCACAGGATAGCCTTCATCTGAATCAGGTCGATAACGCCCTTAAAGTCTTCTTCCGTACCCCAGTTAATCTGGATCGGCACGGCATTCGCACCCAAGCGCTCTTTCAACTGGTCAACAACCATGAAGAAATCAGCGCCAGTACGGTCCATCTTGTTAACAAAGACCATACGCGGTACTTCGTACTTATCGGCCTGACGCCATACTGTTTCGGTCTGCGGCTGAACGCCGGAAGACCCACACAGTACGACAACCGCACCATCTAGCACGCGCAATGAACGCTCAACTTCGATAGTGAAGTCAACGTGCCCAGGCGTATCGATGATGTTGATACGGTGCTCATCAAACTGCTTGGCCATACCTTGCCAGAAGGTGGTGACAGCGGCAGAGGTGATCGTAATACCACGCTCCTGCTCCTGCTCCATCCAGTCAGTCGTTGAGGCACCCTCGTGTGTTTCACCCAACTTGTGATTCAAGCCGGTATAGAACAGTACCCGCTCGGTCGTTGTGGTTTTACCCGCATCAACGTGCGCTACGATACCAATATTGCGATAACGATTAAGTGGTGTCTTGCGTGCCACGGTGAAACTCCCGTTAGTTGGCGATGCTCGTTAACTTAGCAGTGGCAAAAGTGAGCCTTACGCTACCGCCGCTATCACAGAATGATAACGGCGGGGTGTTGCAACAAAGCGACTCGACCTACCACTTCCAACGACGCCCTGCTGAAACAACGTGCATATATAAACGCGAACTTTATAAACACTGCGCTTACAAACGCCGTACTTAAAAACGTCACTCTTGAAAGGGACGCTCTTAGAAACGATAGTGCGAGAAAGCCTTGTTGGCTTCGGCCATACGATGCACGTCTTCGCGCTTCTTAACAGCAGAACCTTTACCTTCTGCGGCATCCAGCATTTCACCTGCCAGACGCTGAACCATCGTTTTTTCACCGCGGCGACGCGCCGCGTCTACCAACCAGCGCATAGCGAGCGCTTGGCGGCGAGACGGACGAACTTCAACCGGAACCTGATAGGTCGCACCACCCACGCGGCGCGACTTCACTTCGACCATCGGCTGGATGGTTTCCAGCGCTTTGTCGAAGATTTCCAGCGGCTCTTCACTACTACGCTCGGCAACCTTGTCCAACGCACCGTAAACAATGCGCTCAGCTATGGACTTCTTGCCGCTGACCATCAGGTGGTTCATGAACTTCGCCAGACGCTCACTTCCGAACTTAGGATCCGGCAGGATTTCGCGTTTAGCTACAACTCTTCTTCTAGGCATGATAAGCCCTCAATTAAGGATCCTTCAGGTAAACCCGGAACTCGCGCTTAGTATCGACTACCCTGCACTGCCCGACCTTACTCTTATCAGACCATCATATTCGTGTTGGACATTACGTTACATACGCTGCAAACACAGCGTGACGGCAAGCTGTCTTAAGACTTCGGACGCTTAGTACCGTACTTGGAACGGCCCTGCTTACGATTCTGTACGCCAGAGGTGTCAAGGGCGCCACGAACGGTGTGATAACGCACACCTGGCAAATCCTTTACACGACCGCCGCGAATCAGAACAACAGAGTGCTCCTGCAGGTTGTGACCTTCACCACCAATGTAAGAAGAAACTTCGAAACCGTTGGTCAGGCGCACACGGCAAACCTTACGCAGGGCCGAGTTCGGCTTCTTGGGAGTAGTGGTGTATACGCGCGTACATACGCCGCGCTTTTGCGGACAAGCCTGAAGCGCGGGCACGTCACTTTTAGTAACGGGGCGCTTGCGCGGCTTACGCACTAGCTGATTAATCGTTGCCATGGTGTTTAGCTGACTCCAATGGTTGCCTAGCCTTTAACAAATACGGGCAGCGGATGCGGGCGCACCCACCCCACTGTTAAAGGCTGCGCATTCTAAAGGCTGACCCTAGTCGACGTCAAGTCTTGCCGGCGGTTTTACCGGCAAGATAGCGCTTCCAGGGTCAGATGCTCATTTTTTACTACTCATTTTTAGAGCTCGTCGTCAGAATCAAGTGCTGTCAACTGTGCTCCAAGCTCCTGCTCTACCTCAGTCGCTGAGGGATTGAACAGGCGCTCAACGTCTTCGCGTTTGCGGCGACGTTCAGCGTGGTGAGTCAGACCGGTACCTGCCGGAATCAGACGCCCAACTACCACGTTTTCTTTCAGGCCGCGCAGATAATCGCGCTTGCCGGTAACAGCCGCTTCGGTCAGTACGCGGGTTGTCTCCTGGAAGGAGGCCGCAGAGATGAACGATTCGGTCGCCAGGCTGGCCTTGGTGATACCCAGCAACAAGCGCTGATACTTCGCCGGGAATTTACCTTCTTTTTCGAGACGAGCGTTCTGCTCCAGCACGCGCACAAGCTCAGCCTGGTCGCCGGTGATGAAGTCAGAATCGCCTGAATCGGCAATTTCGACCTTACGTAGCATCTGACGCACAATAACTTCGATGTGCTTGTCGTTGATGCCTACGCCCTGCAGACGGTAAACATCTTGCACTTCGGCCGTAATGTACTTGGCAAGCTCCGCTACGCCGAGCAAACGCAGAATATCGTGCGGATTGCTCGGGCCATCGGAGATGACCTCACCCTTCTCAACACTTTCGCCTTCAAAAACGGCGATTTGACGCCATTTCGGGATCAGCGCTTCAAACGGATCGCCAGACCCTGGCGTAATCGTCAAACGACGCTTGCCTTTGGTCTCTTTACCGAAGCTCACCACACCGCTGATTTCGGCAAGGATCGCCGGTTCTTTCGGCTTACGTGCTTCGAATAGGTCAGCAACGCGTGGCAGACCACCGGTGATATCCTTGTTACCTGATGCTTCAACCGGAATACGGGCAACCACCTCACCCACACCGATGGTGGAACCATCATCAACGGAGATAATGGAATTGCCTGGCAGCAGATATTGCACTGGCGTGTTCGAGCCGGAAACCGACACGTACTCACCGGCCGCATCTTGCAGCATGACCATCGGACGCTTGTCGCGACCAGCCATCGGGCGAGCGGCGGACTCAATGACTTCGATAGAGGAGAGACCGGTCATCTCGTCGACTGAGCGGTGCATGGTGACACCTTCGTCGAGATCGATGAACTGCGCCTTACCCTCTACTTCAGCAATGATCGGATGGGTGTGCGGATCCCACTTGGCAACCATCGCACCGGCATCAACCACGTCGCCGTCGCGTACGGAAAGTTCAGCACCGTAGGGCAGCTTGTAGTACTCACGCTCACGACCGTGATCGTCAGCCACCGCCAGGGCGCTAGAACGCGATACCACGACCAATTTGCCGTCGGCACGCTCTACGTGCTTAATGTTGTGCAGACGAACCTTACCGCCGTGCTTGACCTGTACGCTATCGACGGCCGATGAACGCGATGCCGCGCCACCGATGTGGAACGTACGCATGGTCAGCTGGGTACCCGGCTCACCGATTGACTGAGCGGCGATAACACCGACAGATTCACCGATGTTGACCTGGTGACCGCGGGCAAGATCACGTCCGTAACAGGACGAACATACGCCGTGCGGTGTGTCACAGGTAATGGTTGAGCGTACGATAATCTCATCCACACCCATGGTGTCGAGCTCAGCACACCACTTCTCGTCTAGCAGCGTGTTACGTGGGATCAGAACTTCTTCAGTACCTGGATCAACCACATCCAACGCAACCACACGACCCAATACGCGCTGTGATAGCGGTACGATGATGTCGCCACCCTCGATAATCGGGTGCAGGGTCAGACCGTTTTCAGTACCACAGTCAACCTCGGTGATCACTAGATCCTGGGCCACGTCCACCAGACGACGCGTCAAGTAACCGGAGTTAGCCGTTTTCAGAGCCGTATCCGCCAGACCTTTACGTGCACCGTGGGTCGAGATGAAGTACTGAAGTACGTTCAGGCCTTCACGGAAGTTGGCCACGATCGGCGTCTCGATGATCGAGCCATCCGGCTTGGCCATCAGGCCACGCATACCCGCCAACTGGCGGATCTGAGCGGCACTACCCCGTGCACCGGAGTCGGCCATGATGAAGACGCTGTTGAACGATTCCTGCTCAACTTCGTTGCCATCGCGGTCAATAACGGTCTCTTTGGAAATACCGGTCATCATCGCCTTGGCGACTTTATCGTTGGCCTTGGACCAGATATCGATAACCTTGTTGTACTTCTCGCCCGCAGTTACCAGGCCAGAAGAGAACTGGTCTTCGATCTCTTTGACTTCAGCTTCGGCCGCGTCGACGATCTCGGTTTTGGCATCCGGGATGACGAAGTCGTTAACGCCGATAGAGGCGCCGGACCAGGTCGCCAGACGGAAACCGGTGTACATCAGTTGGTCAGCGAAGATGACCGTCGGCTTGAGGCCGGAGCGGCGATATACTTCGTTGATCAGGCCAGAAATCGCCTTCTTCTTCATCGGCTGGTCGATCAGCGCAAACGGCACGCCTTCAGGCAGAATGCGGAACAACAGCGCACGGCCAACCGTGGTTTCGTATAGACGACGATGGAATGACTTCTCGCCGGTCTCTTCTTCGATGTCGACCTCGTCCAGACGCACCTTGACACGGGCGTGCAGCGATACCGACTGAGTACCGAAGGCGCGCTCAACCTCGTTGAGGTCAGAGAACACCATGCCTTCGCCCTTGGCGTTGATCTTCTCACGGGTCATGTAGTAAAGACCCAGAACAACGTCCTGCGACGGCACGATGATCGGCTCGCCGTTGGCGGGCGACAGCACGTTGTTGGTCGCCATCATCAGCGCACGGGCTTCGAGCTGGGCTTCCAGGGTCAGCGGCACGTGTACCGCCATCTGGTCACCGTCGAAGTCGGCGTTGTAGGCCGCACACACCAGCGGGTGCAACTGGATCGCTTTACCTTCAATCAGCAGCGGTTCAAACGCCTGGATACCCAGACGGTGAAGCGTCGGTGCACGGTTAAGCAGTACCGGGTGTTCGCGGATAACATCGGCAAGGATGTCCCACACTTCCGGCAGCTCGCGTTCAACCATTTTCTTCGCGGCTTTAATCGTTGAGGCGAAGCCTAGCGACTGAAGCTTGGAGTAGATAAACGGCTTGAACAGCTCCAGTGCCATTTTCTTCGGCAGACCACACTGATGCAGGCGCAGAGTAGGACCCACGGTAATCACCGAACGGCCCGAGTAATCGACGCGCTTACCCAACAAGTTCTGACGGAAACGACCCTGCTTACCTTTGATCATGTCGGCGAGCGACTTCAGCGGGCGCTTGTTGGAGCCCGTGATCGCGCGGCCACGACGACCGTTGTCAAGCAAAGCATCGACCGCTTCCTGAAGCATACGCTTCTCGTTGCGCACGATGATATCCGGCGCATTAAGGTCGAGCAGACGCTTCAAGCGGTTGTTACGGTTGATCACACGACGGTAAAGGTCGTTGAGATCGGAGGTCGCGAAGCGGCCGCCGTCCAGCGGTACCAGCGGACGTAAATCCGGTGGCAGGACAGGCAGCACTTCCATGACCATCCACGCCGGCGCATTGCCGGAGTGGTAAAACGCTTCCAGCAGCTTCAAACGCTTGGAAAGCTTCTTGATCTTGGTTTCAGAGTTAGTCTGCGGAATCTCTTCACGCAGGGTGTTTATCTCTTCTTCAAGATCAATATCTTTGAGGAGTTCTTGCACCGCTTCGGCACCCATGCGGGCATCGAAGTCATCGCCGAACTCTTCAAGGGCTTCAAAGTACTGCTCATCGTTCATCAGCTGACCACGCTCAAGCGTGGTCATGCCTGGATCGATAACAACGAAGGACTCAAAGTACAGCACGCGCTCGATATCACGCAGGGTCATATCGAGGAACATGCCGATACGCGACGGCAATGATTTCAAAAACCAGATGTGAGCAACCGGCGAGGCCAGCTCAATGTGCCCCATACGCTCACGGCGCACGGCTGCCTTGGTGACTTCAACGCCACACTTTTCACAAATGATGCCGCGGTGCTTCATGCGCTTGTACTTACCGCACAAGCACTCGTAATCCTTTACCGGGCCAAAAATCTTGGCGCAGAACAGACCGTCCCGCTCCGGCTTAAAGGTACGGTAGTTAATGGTCTCAGGCTTCTTCACCTCGCCAAACGACCAGGAGCGAATCATGTCCGGCGACGCCAGAGTAATCTTGATCGCGTCAAACTCTTCGGACTGAGACTGCGATTTGAGTACTTTCACCAAATCTTTCATAGCACGGCTCCTAGCTCTCTAACTCAATATCGATGCCCAGCGAGCGGATTTCCTTCACGAGTACATTGAAGGATTCCGGCATGCCTGCCTGCATGGTGTGGTCGCCATCCACGATGTTTTTGTACATCTTGGTGCGGCCTTCGACGTCGTCCGATTTGACGGTGAGCATCTCTTGCAGGGTGTAGGCCGCGCCATAGGCTTCCAGCGCCCACACTTCCATCTCACCAAAGCGCTGACCACCGAACTGTGCTTTACCACCCAAGGGCTGCTGGGTAACCAGCGAGTAAGAGCCGGTAGAACGAGCGTGCATCTTGTCGTCTACCAAGTGGTTCAGCTTCAGCATGTACATGTAGCCGACGGTGACCGGGCGATCAAACGCATCACCGGTACGGCCATCGTGCAGCACCATCTGGCCAGACTCAGGAATGTCAGCAAGCTTCAGCAAGTGTTTGATTTCGTGCTCTTCGGCACCATCAAATACCGGCGTGGCCATGGGGACACCGCCTTTCAGGTTTTTCGCCAGCGCGATAACTTCGTCATCACTGAGCGAATCCAGATCTTCAAGGCGCGCACCCGGCGTGTTGTATACCTGGCCAAGGAAGTCACGGATCTCGGCAACCTGCTGGCCGCGCGCATCACGTAGCATAGCGTCGATTTTGACACCCAAACCACGCGCTGCCATTCCCAGGTGAGTTTCAAGAATCTGACCCACGTTCATACGCGACGGTACACCCAAGGGGTTAAGTACCACATCGACCGGCTCGCCCTTCTCATCGAACGGCATGTCTTCGATCGGCATAATCGCGGAGATAACACCCTTGTTACCGTGACGACCTGCCATCTTGTCGCCTGGCTGGATACGGCGCTTGACCGCCATGTAAACCTTGACGATTTTGAGCACGCCAGGCGCCAGGTCATCGCCCTGAGTCAGCTTGCGTTTCTTGTCTTCAAAACGCTCGTCCATCTCTTTACGACGGTTTTCCAACTGCTCGTCGGCCTGTGCCAGAAGCTCGTTGTAAGCCTCATCCTGCATGCGCAGCTTGAACCACTGCTGACGCGGCAGCTCGTCGAGGTAAGCCTCGTCCAGCACGTCGCCTTTCTTGAGGTTCGGACCGCCGTTAACGGCTTGGCCATCCAGCGTACGCTGCAGACGCTCAAACGTTGCGTCTTCAGCAATACGGTAGGTTTCCTGCAGGTCCTTACGCACTTCATCCAGCTGCATTTGCTCGATGGAGAGCGCACGTGAATCTTTTTCAACGCCGTCGCGAGTGAACACCTGAACGTCGATAACCGTACCTTTCATGCCCGTAGGAGCACGCAGGGAGGTATCTTTTACGTCAGACGCTTTCTCACCGAAGATCGCACGCAGCAGCTTCTCTTCTGGCGTCAGCTGGGTTTCACCCTTCGGCGTTACCTTACCGACCAGAATGTCGCCCGGGCCAACTTCAGCACCGATGTACACGACGCCCGCCTCGTCCAATTTACCCAGCGCGGACTCACCGACGTTGGGAATATCAGAGGTGATCTCTTCCGGCCCCAGCTTGGTGTCGCGAGACACACAGGTCAGTTCCTGAATGTGGATCGTGGTGAAACGGTCTTCTTGAACGACCCGCTCAGAGAGCAGAATGGAGTCCTCGAAGTTGT
Organism: Halomonas sp. AOP7-E1-9; assembly: GCF_052376035.1. Lineage (NCBI taxonomy): Bacteria > Pseudomonadati > Pseudomonadota > Gammaproteobacteria > Oceanospirillales > Halomonadaceae > Halomonas > Halomonas sp. AOP7-E1-9. Next base: position 86,523 of record NZ_JBQSVC010000010.1, on the reverse strand, counting down.
AGCCGTTCCAGGGCATGAACGCGATGCGCATATTCTGACCCAGTGCCAGGTCACCCATGTCAACAGACGGGCCGTCGGCGAGAATATCGCCACGTGCAACGCTGTCGCCAGGACGCACAATGGGGCGCTGGTTCATACAGGTGTTCTGGTTCGAGCGGGTGTACTTGGTCAGATTGTAGATATCAACGCCGGCTTCACCACCGATGATCTCATCTTCGCTAACCCGTACTACCACACGACGCGCATCTACCGAGTCGATAACGCCGCCACGACGCGCCACGGCACATACGCCGGAGTCACGCGCAACGAAACGCTCCATGCCGGTACCTACCAGCGGCTTGTCAGCACGCAGAGTAGGAACGGCCTGACGCTGCATGTTCGCACCCATCAAGGCGCGGTTAGCATCATCGTGCTCCAGGAACGGAATCAGGGCAGCCGCCACCGACACGACCTGGCGAGGAGAAACGTCCATCAGCGTCACTTGCTCAGGACGCATAAAGGTGGTTTCACCACGGTGACGCACCTGAACCAGGTCGTCAGAAAGCTTATTGGACTCATCTACCGCTGCAGAAGCCTGAGCGATGATGTAGTCGCCCTCTTCAATAGCAGAGAGGTGCACAATATCGTCAGTTACCTGACCCGCATTCACCTTACGGTACGGCGTTTCGAGGAAGCCGTAGCTGTTGGTGTGGCTGTAGGTGGCCAGCGAGTTGATCAGACCGATGTTCGGTCCTTCAGGTGTTTCGATCGGGCATAAACGGCCGTAGTGCGTGGCGTGTACGTCACGTACTTCAAAGCCAGCGCGCTCACGGGTCAAACCACCCGGGCCGAGTGCAGACACACGACGCTTGTGGGTAACTTCCGAAAGTGGGTTGTTCTGGTCCATGAACTGGGACAGCTGGCTTGAACCGAAGAACTCTTTCACCGCCGCTGCAACTGGCTTGGCGTTGATCAAGTCCTGGGGCATCAGGCCTTCGCTTTCCGCCATGGAAAGACGCTCTTTTACCGCACGCTCAACGCGTACCAGGCCGACACGGAACTGGTTCTCGGCCATTTCGCCCACACAGCGAATACGACGGTTACCCAGGTGATCGATATCATCAACGTCACCAAAGCCGTTACGGATATTGATCAGCTCGCGCAGCACATCGAGGATGTCCTTGCGATCCAGTACGCCGGAACCCGTGTCGGATTCACGACGCAGGCGACGGTTGAACTTCATGCGGCCAACGCCCGACAGGTCGTAGCGGTCCTCAGAGAAGAACAGGTTGTTAAACAACGTCTCGGCAGACTCTTTTGTGGGCGGCTCGCCGGGACGCATCATGCGATAAATTTCAACGAGCGCTTCAAGTGCTGAGCCAGTCGTATCCAACTTTAAGGTGTCGGAAATGAACGAGCCGCAGTCGAGGTCATTGGTGTAAAGCGTTTCAATGCGCTTGATGCTGCCTTGCGCCATGCGCTCAAGCACTTCAGGCGTAATTTCGGTGTTGCACGGGCAGATCAGCTCACCGGTTTTGGTGTCAATCTGATCCTTGGCCAGCGTTTTACCGAACAGGTATTCCATCGGCACTTCCAGACGCTCAAGGCCGGCTTTTTCAAGCTGACGAATGTGCTTCTGAGTAATCCGACGACCTTCTTCAACAATAATGTCGCCGTTGCCATCCTTGATATCAAAGGTGGCGGTCTCGCCGCGCAGACGCGAGGGCACCAGCTCCACGGAGAAGCCAGACTTCTCGATGTGGAAAACGCTGGTTTCGAAGAACTCACCGAGGATTTCTTCAGTACTCATGCCTAGCGCACGCATCAGCACCGAGGCCGGCAGTTTGCGGCGACGGTCAATACGTACAAACACGTTGTCTTTGGGGTCGAACTCGAAGTCCAACCAGGAACCACGGTAAGGAATTACGCGAGCAGAGTAGAGCAACTTACCAGAAGAGTGGCTCTTGCCCTTGTCGTGATCGAAGAACACACCGGGCGAGCGGTGGAGCTGGGAAACGATAACCCGCTCAGTACCATTGATAACAAAGGTACCGTTCTCAGTCATCAGGGGGATTTCCCCCATGTAGACTTCTTGCTCTTTAATATCCTTGATTGCCTTGTTCGAGGAATCGCGATCATAAATGATCAAGCGAACCTTGACGCGCAGCGGGGCGGAATAGGTCACGCCACGCAGCTGACACTCCTTAACATCGAACGCCGGCGTACCAAAGCGATAGCTAACGTACTCAAGTGCCGCGTTGCCCGAGAAACTCTCGATCGGGAAAACGGACTTGAACGCCGCATGCAGGCCAACTTCGTGACGCTCGTCAGGCGAACGATCTTGCTGGAGAAAGTCGTAATAGGAATCAAGCTGGATGGCCAGCAAGTAAGGCACATCCATCACTTGGGGCAGTTTGCCGAAATCCTTGCGGATGCGTTTTTTCTCAGTATATGAGTAAGCCATCTGTATTCCCCAGCTTGTTCACCATGGGTGACCGATGCGTGGTCATCGCTGCCCTGCGCGGGCGTGTCAGACGCAGACAGCAAGCTCCTAAACCGGTAGCTCGCCGTCGAAAATCTTGATCGATAACAGTATTACAACAACGGTATTACTGTGTTTCTGCTGCAACCTAAACGTTGCAACAGAAAAAGGCCGGCAGCGGGAAAACCCGCCGCCAGCCGTGGAAGCTTACGCAGCGCGTAAAGCCGTCAGCACAAGAATTACTTGAGCTCGACGCTTGCGCCCGCTTCTTCCAGCTTCGCTTTTGCTGCTTCTGCGTCGTCTTTGGACATGGCTTCTTTGATCGTTGCCGGAGCGCCGTCAACAGCGCCTTTAGCTTCTTTCAGGCCAAGACCAGTGATTTCGCGAACGGCTTTGATGACGTTAACTTTCTTGTCACCAGCAGCGGTCAGAACCAGGTCAAACTCGGTTTGCTCTTCTGCAGCAGCTTCGCCGCCAGCAGCCGGGCCAGCCATAACAGCTGCAGCAGCTGATACGCCGAATTTCTCTTCCATTGCTTCGATCAGCTCAACAACTTCCATTACGGACATGTCGGCTACAGCATTGATGATATCGTCTTTAGACAGTGCCATTTTTCATTCCTAACTTTGCGGGAGCCTCGGTCGGCCGAGGACTCAGGATTCATTGCTCGGTTCAGGCAACGTAATCGGCATAGCGTTCACGCCGCCTGCAAAAAGGTCTGCTTACGCAGCTTCTTCTTGCTTCTGATCGCGCAGAGCGGCCAGGGTACGAACCAGCTTGCCAGCGGAGGCTTCTTTCATTACCGACATCAACTTGGCAATTGCTTCGTTGTAAGTCGGTAGGGTTGCCAGACGGTCGATGTCAGCAGCCGGGATCAGTTCGCCTTCGTAGGCCAACGCCTTCACTTCGAAGTTCTGCTCAGTTTTAGCGAACTCTTTGAACAAACGAGCGGCAGCGCCCGGATGATCGGTAGAGAAAGCCAACAGAGTCGGACCAACAAAGCTCTCGTTCAGACACTCCCACTGAGTGCCCTCGAGGGCGCGGCGAGCCAGCGTGTTACGAACAACACGAAGCTCTACACCATTCTCACGTGCCTGCTTGCGCAGATCGGTCATTTTACCGACCGTTACACCGCGAGAATCGGCAACTACGACGGAGAGTGCGCCCTTGGCCGCTTCACTGACCTCGGCAACAATCGCTTTCTTGCCTTCAAGTGCTAGTGGCACAGTGATCACTCCTTCGTGCCGGAGCCTTTTTAAGGCGCCGGAGGTTACCATCTCTTCCAGGCCTACTCTAACCAGCACTGGAAGCCTTAGGGGATGGTGCTCACCAGAAAGCAATGTCGCTAAAAAGCTTCAACCAACTGGCGGCCACACCATCTGCGCAGGCGCTTTAGGCAATTAAGCCGCGTGAGATAAAAACATCCAGCGCGGCACCTGCGGTCTTTGACGGTGCTCCAGTAGGCTTACCTAACTAGAGGACCGCAAAGTTCTTGCTCGGTTCTTACTTAAACCTGTCGACGGTCTGCTTATACAAACGCAGAGTGGTCGATAGTCAGACCTGGGCCCATGGTAGTGGACAGGGTGACTTTCTTAAAGTAAATACCTTTAGAGGAACTCGGCTTGAGCCTCTTAAGGTCAGCAACCAGCGCTTCCAGGTTGCCTTGAACAGACGCAGCATCAAACGTCACTTTACCCAGCGTCGTGTGGATAATACCGTTTTTGTCAGTACGGAAACGTACCTGACCGGCTTTGGCGTTCTTAACTGCGGTTGCAACGTCAGGCGTTACGGTGCCGACTTTCGGGTTCGGCATCAGGCCGCGCGGACCAAGAATCTGGCCCAGCTGACCAACAACGCGCATAGCGTCCGGAGAAGCGATAACGACGTCAAAATCCATCACGCCTTTCTTCACTTGCTCAGCCAGCTCATCCATACCCACAATGTCAGCGCCTGCTTCTTTAGCAGCATCAGCGTTAGCACCTTGAGTGAAGACCGCTACGCGTACATCTTTACCAGTACCGTTAGGCATGACGGTTGCGCCACGAACGACCTGGTCAGATTTACGCGGATCAACACCCAGGTTGATCGCGACATCAACAGACTCATTGAACTTAACAGTAGACAGCTCAGAAAGCAGTGCAACCGCGTCTTCCAGAGAGTACGTCTTGTTGGCATCTACTTTCTCGCGAATGACCTTCGCGCGCTTAGACAGTTTAGCCATGATCAGAGACCCTCCACGTTAAGGCCCATGCTACGAGCGCTGCCTGCGATAGTACGTACGGCGGCATCGAGATCAGAAGCCGTCAGATCAGGCTCCTTGGTTTTGGCGATCTCTTCAATCTGCTCGCGCGTCACGGTACCGACCTTCTTCTTGTTCGGCTCACCAGAACCCGACTTGATACCAGCGGCTTTTTTCAGCAGCACGGCAGCAGGCGGTGTTTTGGTAACGAACGTGAAGCTACGGTCAGAGTAGACAGTGATCACGACAGGCGTCGGCAGACCCGGCTCAATCTCTTGAGTCGCTGCGTTAAACGCCTTACAAAATTCCATGATGTTCACACCGTGCTGACCCAGTGCTGGGCCTACGGGCGGACTTGGATTGGCTTTACCTGCAGCTACCTGCAGTTTGATATAAGCCTGGACTTTCTTGGCCATGGTAAACACTCCAATTGGGTAATAGCGCCTTGCGGCTCCCCGGGACTAGCGAGACAGCCAACGGCTGCCTCTTACGAATTTACGACGTTTTCTTAACCTGCATCCTACTCTTTCTCGACCTGAGAAAATTCAAGCTCGACAGGTGTTGCACGCCCAAAGATCAATACACTGACCTGCAAACGGCTCTTGTCGTAGTTGACTTCTTCAACCAAACCGTTGAAGTCGGCAAAAGGACCATCGATAACACGTACCGACTGGCCCGGCTCAAACATTGTCTTGGGCCGCGGCTTATCAGTTCCGTCTTTAACGCGACGCAAAATAGCGTCCGCTTCACGGGTCGTGATCGCAGCCGGTTTCTCTTTCGTTCCGCCGATGAAGCCCATAACGCGCGGAGTCTCATTAACGAGATGCCATGTCTCATCGACCATCTCCATCTCGACTAATACATAGCCGGGATAGAATTTACGCTCACTCTTGCGGCGTTTGCCGTCGCGCATTTCCACGACTTCTTCCGTCGGCACCAGAATTTCGCCAAAACGATCTTCCATACCGTACATTTTTACGCGCTCAATCAGTGAGCGCATAACATGCTTCTCAAAACCGGAATAGGCGTGGACGACGTACCAACGTTTGGACATGAAAACTCCTAACCAATGACGCCGGACATTGCCCAGCCAAGAAGAGTGTCAATCAACCACAGCATCAACCCCACCACGAGAACCGCCACCAGAACAATCGCAGTGGTTTGAATAGTCTCGGGACGGGTCGGCCATACAACGCGCTGAATCTCTTTCTTGGCGCTTACGGCAAGCTCTGTTAAGTCGCGACCTTTAGTAGTGGTAAGTGCGATAAAACCTGCAAGCGCACACAACACCACCACACCTAATACGCGGTAGAGCAAGCCAATATCGGCGAAATAGGTATTACCAACGACAGCAACGACAAGCAGCGCTGCAACCACAGCCCACTTAAGCCCGTCATGGCGCGCCTGCTGCACCTCGGTACCGTGCTTTACAGAACCAGGCTTCATAAAACGAGACTCCTTGGGATGCGGCTACAATAAAGGAATTCTGAAAAAACATGCCAACCTGGGGAAGGTTGGCAGGCCAGGAGGGACTCGAACCCCCAACCTGCGGTTTTGGAGACCGCTGCTCTGCCAATTGAGCCACTGGCCTATCATCGCTGCATAGGATAAGAAAAGCCTACACAACAGCGGGCGCCATGATAGCGGAGAAATAACCACCTGACAACCCCACTCTGCATCGAACACTCAAAATATACAGCGCCCTACGACAGAGACGAACTCAGAAACAAAAAAAGCGAGCTTCGCTCGCTTTTCTCGAAATATGGAGCTCATGGACGGAATTGAACCGTCGACCTCACCCTTACCAAGGGTGTGCTCTACCCCTGAGCTACATGAGCCAAATCACATCAACTGGAGCGGGCGGCGGGAATCGAACCCGCACCATCAGCTTGGAAGGCTGAGGTTCTACCGTTGAACTACGCCCGCGTAACTGCTGCATGGATTACAAGCCGCTGCACGCCGAACGATAGACAATGCCCTCTACCGGCTTTCATCCCACAACACCGACAAACGTCGCTGCTGCTTAAATCTGGTGGAGAGAGAAGGATTCGAACCTTCGAAGCTTTCGCGGCAGATTTACAGTCTGCTCCCTTTGGCCACTCGGGAATCTCTCCAGCGTTGGCGGCACATTATGCCAGCCTCCAAAACACTGTCAAGCTAGATATTTACTTAATTTATCGTAGCTTGCGATGCTAGCGCATCTGTTAGCTGCCTTGGAACGCGCTGCATTCTGTCAAAGCAGCATAGAGAATGCAAGCCCTGCGCGAATTTTTTCTAACGATACAGGCTCAGGCACCCGCGGCGCACCGGCCATTTTTCCTGCTCGTTCAGTGAAGGTAAGCGGAAAACTGGCCTCAAGCCCCCCATACACCATATCAGGCCATACCGCGTGAGGCACTTGTACGCCTCGAGAAACCACGCGTGCATCGCCGCCTGTCAACAGCACGGGTAGCGCAATGCCCTGCTGATCGCACACTTCGCTATAAATACGGTTAATCGCGCTAACAGCCGCCATATAAATCCCGTGATTAACCGCATCGACGGTGCGACGCCCAGGCTCCAGCAAAGCGTCCGCCTCGCTTTCAGGATCAATCGCGACATTGCGGGTACCCAGCTTTAAGCTCTCTTTCATTAGCCGTAACCCTGGGATAATAAAGCCCCCCAGGTGCATACCGCCAGGCAGCACAAAATCAATAGTGATGGCACTACCACAGTCGACCGCACAGCAGCCTCCGGCCAGTTGGTAGCCGGCAAGCGCTCCCATCCATCGGTCGACCCCCAACCGAGCGGGCTCCTCATAGCCGTTAACAACGCCCAACGCCTCAGGTGTTGAGTGCGCCACATAGACATGGCGCACCTTGTGGCGCAGCAGCGTCACCGTCTCCTCCAACACAGCGGCCCGAGCAACGCTTGAAATACGTACGGCCTCAACCACATCAAGGTCTGGAATATCCGCCCCTGGGCGCCACTCTTCGCGCGTCCAGACAGCACCGCGCGAGCGTATTTCACTACTTTCGGCATCCTTGAGCCGCCATTTCGACAAGGTATTACCGATATCTAAATCCAGAATCATAAGCGCCTGCGTACGCTGATCTCACCGCCTGCCAAGCGCCGCGAGTGACCGTTTTCAGTAACCCATAAGTTACCGCTGTTATCGACGTCGCCTGCGATCGCATCGCTGACGCGCTCCCCTTGAATGATACGTACCGGCGCGCCTACATACGCATGGCGCGCATTCCACTCATCGCGCCATGCGGCAAAACCGACGTGTTCAAAATCTGCCAGCATGCTCAGAAGCCCCGCCACAACATCTGACGCCAACTGATTTCGCGTATGCCCGGCATGCACATCAAACAGCGCGGCTACCGGCTGGTCAATGGCGGCGCGCTGAGACTCGGTTAACGACAGGTTCATACCCATGCCAATCACAACCTCGCAAGGCCCCGCCGCATCGCCCGTCACCTCAATCAATATGCCAGCCAGCTTGCCCAGCTCGTCGCCTGCATCCACCATCAGAATATCATTGGGCCATTTTAGCTTAGGCGCAGCGCCTAGTTGCTCAAGCACCTGAGACACAACCACGCCTACCGCAAGACTTAACCCTTCAAGCGAGGCTACCCCCGCGTCAAAGCGCCAGCCCAACGAGAGCATCAAACTTTGCCCCCACGGGGTTGTCCATACTCGCCCACGGCGACCACGACCGGCGGTTTGGAGTTCAACCAGGCACACTTCGCCATGCCCCGCACCCTGATTAAATCGCTGACGCAGATACTCATTGCTTGAAGGCAACTGGTCTTCGACAAATAATCGTGTCAACAAATGGCGTGCCTGAGCAGGCAGGTGCTCAACAATTCGAGCACCTTCCAATGGCTCAAGGCGGTGAGCTAATCGATAGCCCCTCCCTTTGACCGCCACCAATTCCACGCCCAAGGCTTCCAATTTTTTTAGCTGTTTCCATACAGCAGCCCGCGAAACGCCCAGCGTTTCGCCTAATTGTTCACCAGAGTGAACATTGCCATCGCTCAACAAACGCACCAGGTTACCGATGGTCATGTGCTTGCCCCAACTGGGAAAACGCCTATCTTAACGGATGCACGTAGGAGGCGAAAACTGCCGCGTTTGGGTTATTGACTTAACGCTTTATTTGAGACAAGGCTGGTAGTCGACCATACCGAGACCCTATAATGCCGCCCTATTTTCCCAGCAGGATCGCGTCGTGATCGAGAATCTTCGTAACATTGCCATCATCGCCCACGTTGACCACGGCAAAACTACCTTGGTAGACAAGCTGTTAAGTCAATCGGGCACACTAGACCGCAAGGCCGAAGCCCAAGAGCGGGTTATGGACTCCAATGACCAGGAGAAAGAGCGCGGCATTACGATCCTGGCCAAAAACACAGCCATTCAGTGGCAAGATGGCAATGGTACGGGCTACCACATCAACATCGTTGACACCCCTGGGCACGCTGACTTCGGTGGTGAAGTAGAGCGCGTTATGTCCATGGTGGATTCAGTGCTACTGCTGGTTGACGCAGTTGATGGCCCGATGCCGCAAACCCGCTTTGTGACTCAAAAAGCGTTCTCTCAAGGCCTCCAGCCGATCGTCGTGGTGAACAAGATTGACCGCCCTGGCGCACGCCCTGACTGGGTTATCGACCAGATTTTCGATCTGTTTGACAACTTGGGTGCCACCGACGAGCAGCTCGACTTCCCAATCATCTACTGCTCAGCACTCAACGGCATTGCCGGCATGGAGCCTGACGCACTTGCCGAGAACATGGACCCCATGTTCCAGGCGATTGTAGATATCGTTAAGCCGCCGCAAGTTGAAGTCGACGGTCCCTTCCAGATGCAGATTTCCGCACTGGATTACAACAGCTACGTGGGTGTTATCGGTCTTGGCCGCATCAAGCGCGGCAGTGTCAAGCCGGGCCAACAGATCACCGTCATCACCAAGGAAGGCGCTACCCGTAAAGGTAAAGTCGGCCAGGTCATGACGCACATGGGTCTGGAGCGTGTACAAACGACCGAAGCGACCGCAGGTGACATCGTTTGTATCACCGGTATCGAAGATCTGGCGATTTCCGATACGCTGTGCGACAACAGTGCCGTTGAAGCCCTGCCGCCGCTTTCCGTTGATGAGCCAACCGTGTCCATGACCTTCCAGGTCAATGACTCGCCGTTCGCCGGTAAAGAAGGCAAGTACGTCACCAGCCGTAATATCAAGGATCGTCTTGATCAAGAGCTGATTCACAACGTGGCACTGCGTGTTGAACAGGGCGACACCCCTGAAAAATTCAAGGTTTCCGGGCGCGGCGAGCTTCACTTGTCGGTACTGATCGAAACCATGCGTCGTGAAGGCTTTGAGCTGGCCGTTGGCCGTCCCGAAGTTATCATCAAAGAGATCGACGGCGAGAAGCAGGAGCCCTACGAAGAAGTCATCATTGACTGTGAAGAGCAGCATCAGGGCTCGATCATGGAAGAGCTTGGCTATCGTAAGGGTGAACTGACTAACATGAATCCGGATGGTAAAGGCCGTGTTCGCTTGGACTTCATCATTCCTGCACGTGGTTTGATCGGTTTCCGTGGTCAGTTCTTGACCCTGACATCCGGCACCGGCATCTTGACCAGCCGCTTTGACCACTACGGTCCGCTGAAGCCCGATGCGTCTATTGAGCGTCGTAACGGCGTTCTGGTCTCCATGGTAGGCGGTAAAGCGCTGGCCTATGCCCTTTACGCGCTGCAAGAGCGTGGCAAGCTGATCATCGATCACGCTACCGAAGTCTACGAAGGCATGCTGATCGGTATTAACAACCGTGCCAACGACATGGTAGTTAACCCGACCAAGGGTAAAAAGCTCGATAACATGCGCTCCACCGGTAACGATGAAAACATCGTACTGACGCCGCCGATCAAGTTCACGCTGGAACAGGCCATTGAATTCCTGGATTCCGATGAGCTGGTGGAAGTCACGCCGACGCACATCCGCCTGCGTAAGAAGCACCTGACAGAGAACGAGCGTAAGCGCGCTGGCAAGAAATAAGTCAGCTGAGCAAACGCTCAACAAGCTCTAAAGCAAGACCGAAAGCCCGCCACCGTGCGGGCTTCCTTGTATCTGGGGCGCTCTTTGCAAACGTTTGCGCCATTCATTGCCCCGCGGCTACCTCCGCTACTCTTTTTTAAAGCCCCGCCAAGTGCACCAATAAACGCAGCCTAAACGCCAAGGCGCTGGAAAGCGCACGCATTCTACCGCACAGTAGCTTACAACTGGCGACGCCAAAGCTTTCTGCCAAACTGCAATACATACAGGCATTTGGATACCGATCTTTGCCTATCACTTGCACAGGAACACTCTGTACATGAGTGGACACAACGTCTGGACGCACAAGGGTACTTTTTTACTGGCGGCGGTAGGCTCCGCCGTGGGCTTGGGCAATCTTTGGCGTTTCCCGTATTTAACCGGTGAAAACGGTGGCGGGGCGTTTATCCTGGTGTATGCCGCCACCATTTTGGCCGTCGGCACTCCTATCCTGATCGCCGAGACCATGCTGGGCCGCACCAGCCGTCAGAGCCCTATTATGGGCATGCGGCACTTAACCAAAACGCACAAAGCCTCGCGCGCCTGGGAGTTAATCGGCTGGCTGGGCGCGGCTTCGGCTTTTTTGATTTTAAGCTTTTACTCGGTCATCGCTGGCTGGGCACTGCACTACACCGGGCTGATGCTGACCGGCTCGCTTGTGGGTGCCGACGCGCAAACGATGGCGGCGAGTTTTGACGCACTGCTGGCGTCCCCTTCCCTTATGACGCTGTATCACACGCTGTTCATTGCGGCGTCTGCACTCATCGTCAGCATGGGCGTTCACCGAGGAATTGAGACGGGCCTGCGCATTATGATGCCTGCGCTGTTCATTATTCTGACGGTAGTGCTTGCTTACAGCGTGATGAATGGCGATATACATGCGGCGGCGCGCTTTCTGTTGACCTTTAACATCGCGGACCTGAGCCTTGAGGGCTGGCTACAGGCCGTGGGGCAGTCCTTCTTTACGCTAAGCCTGGGGATGGGCGCTATTATGGCCTACGGCGCCTATATGCCCGGCGATGCCTCTCTTACGCGCACCGCCATTGGCGTGGCCGTAGTGGATACGGCGATTGCCATGGTGGCAGGGCTGGCGATTTTCGCGCTGGTATTTGGGGCAGGGCTTGAAACCGGCCAGGGCCCAGGACTGATGTTTGTGACATTGCCACTTGCCTTCGCTGAAATGCCGCTGGGGGCGCTAATCGGCGGCGTCTTCTTTATTTTAGTGCTGGGGGCTGCGATTAGTTCCTCCATCTCGCTTATCGAGCCCGTGGCCGCTTTTCTGGTCGAGCGCTTCAACCTTACCCGACCCCAGGCAGTCATCATCGTGGTGGTGGCGGCTTGGGCAATGGGACTGCTCACCGTCGCAAGCTTTAACATCGGCGCAGAAGACAGCCTTTTCCACCATCTATTTGGCCGCAGCGCCTTTGATGTTATCGAACTATTGACCAATATCTTTATGCCGCTGGGTGGCCTGATGATTGCGCTATTCGCAGGCTGGGTGCTCACTCAAAGCGAAGTGATGAAAGAGCTGGATACTACCCATGCCTGGTTTATTAGCTGGCGGTTTCTAGTGCGTTTTGTTGCCCCTACCGCGGTCGCGTTTGTCTTTTTACGCACTATTCCCCAGGTTGAGGGCTATATGATTCCTGCGCTTGGCGCACTGCTACTGGTCGGCCTCTTTGCGCTTAGCCAACGACGCCAAAAACCGCGCTGACCAGCACCCTACAATAACAATACAGACGATCCAATGGTCGCCTACATCACGAGGGCACTATGCATCCTCTTATTGAAGTACAGCAGGTGAACAAGGCGTTTGGTGGATGACAGGTGATTAACAACTGCTCCATTCGCGTCGAGAAAGGCTCAATTACCGGCATGATCGGCCCTAATGGGGCAGGTAAATCGACCCTGTTTAATCTGATCGCTGGTTCCCTGACGCCGGATAGCGGCCATGTATTTCTCGACGGTGACGATATTACCGCGCTCAGCGCCAACCAACGCTTCCACAAGGGGCTTTTACGCACCTTCCAGATTGCCCATGAATTTAGCCAAATGAGTGCGCTGGAAAATCTGATGATGGTGCCGCCTCATCAGGCGGGAGAACGCTTATTCAACACGTGGTTTAAACCGGCACGGGTGCGTGAAGAAGAAGCGGCGGTCCGAAAACGTGCGCTTGAGGTCATCGAGTTTGTCGGCCTGCACCATGTCCGCAATGAGCTGGCAGGCAACCTGTCTGGCGGGCAAAAAAAGCTGTTAGAGCTTGGCCGCACCATGATGACGGATGCCAAGGTCGTGCTGCTTGATGAAATTGCCGCAGGCGTTAACCGCACCCTGCTGGGCGACTTGATCAGCAATATTGAGCGTTTGAATCGCGAGTTGGGTTACACCTTTTTAGTGATCGAACACGACATGGACATGATTGCCCGGCTATGCGACCCGGTGATTGTCCTGGCTCAAGGGAGCATGATGGTCGAGGGGCATATTCAGGATATTCAAAATAACCCAGAGGTGATTGAAGCTTACTTTGGCACCGACGCTGTCTGATCAAACGCTCCCTATAAACGACAACAAGCCGCTTAAAAGCGATGCAGCGAGATACTTTTGCCATGTCATTAACAACATCAACGACGCCACTGCTTGAGGCACGCAACGTGCACGGTGGTTATGGCGCCATGAACATCCTTAACGGGGTGAACATGTCACTTTATGCCCATGAAGTGGGCGTTATTGTAGGGCCCAACGGCGCTGGCAAGTCGACCATGCTCAAAGCCGTATTTGGACTGTTAAACGTTAGTCAGGGCGACATTCTGCTCAACGGCGAGCCCATTCATAACCTGGCCTCCAATAAACTTGTTGAGCGCGGAATGGGCTTTGTCCCCCAGGAGAAAAACATTTTCCCAAGCCTTACCGTTAAGGAAAACCTGGAGATGGGCGCCTATCTCAAGCCCCACAACGTCAAGCGCATGCTGGAGCAGGTATACGCGTTTTTCCCGCCATTGGTAGAGAAGCGCCATCAGCCCGCCGGTGGGCCGCAACGGTAGTGGCTAATGCGCGCCTTATTGATCATATTATTTGTCGCTCCCAGTGAGATAGCCCGTCCTGCGCAAGCGCAGAAACTTCCTCTAATTTGGAACCACAACGTTAAAAATACAAGCAACACTTTCTAACGCTACTTTGATGGTTTATCGACTACGCGCTGCATCTATAACCAGCGTAACAGGCGTTAAAGCACCGCCATCTGTAAGAGCAGTACGCACAGCATTAGCCAACCCAGCCACCGCCTGCATCCTTTACTCATGGCGGCTATTACCCACCCGCTGGTCTTGTTGTTTACGCTGTCGATTACGGCGGTACACGCGCACCAGCGCAATACTTAGCGCCGCGGCTAACATGAAGCCCAAGGTGAGTCCTTGCCAGGGCCGTGCCGCACTTTCCAATAGCGTCTCCAGCGTGATGATAACGATCAGGCCCAACGCCTGAGAACCAATAGCCAGCGCGCGCAGCACGTCAAAGGCGGGTTGTGACATAGTCAGACTCCGTAATTTTCAACTCACGTGGTATGGTCTCGTAGTGTACCTGCTTATCGGAAAGACCATGAATGCCATTGCCCTTGGGCCGCTATTGATTTCATTACCCAGGTTATACGCCATCGGCTGTGCGCTGCTGGTGCTACTGTCGGCGCGTTACTTACTGCGCTTACCACCGCCACTGTTAAATCGCTGGTTCACCGGGCTAATCCTTGCCTGGTTAATCGGGGCGCGTATCGCGCACATTACGCTTCACCTGGAGAGCTATAGTGCCAATCCGCTTGATGCACTTAAAGTCTGGCAACCGGGATACCACGGCATCGGCGGATTATTGACCGGCTTGCTATGGTCCGCTTGGACGCTTCGCAAGCGGCTTTCAGCGTTACTTGGGAGCACCGTCATTCTGCTCTGCGCCTCGGGTCTATGGCTTATGCTGGTATCCCTGTCGCCCTTGGGTAGCGCATCTGCCGTCAGCCAATTACCCGAAATCCACCTGGAAAACGTAGACGGCGCCGACGTGTACCTGCCCGACCTGGCAGACGGCAGCGACCGGGTGATTGTTAACCTCTGGGCCACCTGGTGCCCACCCTGCCGACGCGAAATGCCATTACTCGAAGAGGCTGCCCAGCGCGAAGGCGTAAGCGTCGCGGTCGTTAACCAAGGGGAAGATTTGTTGCCTATCGTGCGTTATTTGGACGCAGAAGGGTTGGATTTTACCCATGCACTGCGCGACCCAGGCCAAACGCTGATGGCCCTGTTTGAAGCGCCCGGGCTACCCACTACAGTGCTTTTTGATGGCCAGGGCACTACCTTGGATATCCACGTTGGCGAGCTTACCCGTGCCCATCTTGAACACTGGTTGGAAGATTGACGCCGATACACCTTAATCCCCCGGCGCCTTTGCGTTAGAATCCCCCGCCCTACCGCTGCTGATGGCGTGCCCTCGGCAGCGTATGACCCGTTTTTGTAGACTTCCCCGAGGCATCATGAGCGATTTTTCACCCGGCCAGCGCTGGATTAGCGACGGCGAAGCCGAGCTTGGGCTTGGCACCGTGCTTAACTGCGACTTCCGTAGCGTTACCATCTTGTTCAGTGCCAGCCAGGAAACCCGAACCTATAACACGCGCCAGGCGCCGTTGACCCGCGTGATGTTCGGCAGCGGCGATCGGGTACTGTCGGCCGATGGCTGGCAGATGATCGTTGATGACAGCAAAGAGTCTCACGGCCTGATTACCTATATCGGTGAGGACAGCGAAGGCACGCCGCGCGAACTTCCCGAAGCCAAGCTGGCTGACACCATGCAGTTTGATCAGGCACGTGATCGCCTGCTGACAGGCCAGGTAGACCGCAACGACTGGTTTGATCTGCGCTTTCGGACGCTGCACCATCACCAGCGCATCGAGCAGCACAACGCCCTGGGCTTTGCCGGGCCGCGCATCGATTTGATTCCGCACCAGCTGTATATCGCCGACGAAGTTGCTCGCCGTCATGCACCGCGCGTGCTTCTGGCGGATGAAGTAGGCCTGGGGAAAACCATTGAAGCCGGACTGATTCTGCACCGCCTGCTGCTGACCGGCCGTATTGAGCGGGCGCTTATATTGGTGCCCGACAGCCTGACCCACCAGTGGCTGGTGGAGCTTCTGCGCCGCTTCTCGCTGAATGTCAGCCTGCTTGATGAGCATCAAAGCCAGGCCCATGGCAGCGCCAACCCGTTTGAGAGCGCCCAGCTAGTGCTGGCAAGCCAGGGCTGGCTGTTTGCCAACATTCATCGCCAGGACCAGGCGCTAGCCAGCCGTTTTGACCTGCTGATTGTCGATGAAGCTCACCACCTGGACTGGAGCGCCGAGGGTAGCGGCCCAGGTTATCAATGTGTTGAGCAGCTCGCTGCTGAAATTCCTGGCCTGCTGCTGTTAACGGCCACACCTGAGCAAATGGGTATTGAAAGCCACTTTGCCCGCCTACGCCTGCTGGACGCCGAACGCTATCACGACCTGGAGCGCTTCAAAGACGAAGAGCGCCACTACACCGCTGTCGCCAGCGCCATTGACGCTTTAGATGAATTGCCTGCCACGCCGGATGCCCGTGCCCGAATAGATGCCGTCGCCGACGACCGCGACAGCCAGGCGCTGCTGGCAACGCTGTGTAACGCTGAAGCCAGCACAGAGCAGCACGATGCGGCCCGTCATCAACTGCGTGACGCCTTGCTTGACCGCCATGGCACGGGGCGGGTGATGTTCCGCAATAGCCGCCGTCATGTTGGCGGCTTTCCCGAGCGTCGCCTGCACCTCTCCTCGCTTGAGCTACCCTCCGCGTATCGCCGCGTGCTGCGCCGCCTGGAGCGTGATGACGACTACCTGGACGAGCTGCTGATCGAAACCGGCATGGATCATCCGGATGTCTTGATCTATCCGGATGCCATGTACCGTGAGCTCAGCAACGATCCGCTCAACGGTGAAGCCTGGTGGCATATCGACCCACGGGTTAACTGGCTGCTGGATAAGCTCAGCGACGATAGCGAAACAGGCTTTGCCAACGACAAAGTACTGGTCATTGCCCACCATCGTGAAACCGCCGAGGGGCTGGCTGAAGGGCTGCGCGTGCTGGGCGGCTATCAGGCGCCGGTCTTCCATGAAGGGCTTTCACTGGTTGAGCGTGACCGCGCCGCCGCCGCTTTTGCCGATGAAGAAGAGGGCGTGCAGGTACTCGTCTGCTCGGAGATTGGCTCAGAGGGGCGCAACTTCCAGTTCTGCCGCCACTTGGTCATGTTCGATATGCCCCAGCACCCTGACCAACTGGAGCAGCGCATTGGCCGTCTGGACCGTATCGGCCAGAAGCACGCCATTGAGCTTCACGTGCCCAGCTTTATTGGCAGCCCCGGCGAGCGGCTGCTGCGCTGGTATAACGAAGGCATGGATGCGTTCAGTGCCCCCCATGGCATCGGCAGCGACCTCTACGAGGCCTTTGGCGATGCACTTGCCGATGCGCTTCTCGACGATGAAACGCTGGACGAAATCATCGTTGAAACACGGGAAATGTTTACCGCCAAGCTGGCCGAACGCGATGCCGGGCGCAACCGCCTGCTGGAACTTAACGCCTGTCGGCCAGCACGCGCCCAAGAGGTGATTAGCGCTGTACGCGAGTTGGATGAAGATACCGCGCTCCCACGTTATGTAGAGCGCGCGCTGGACGTATTTGGCGTGGACAGCCAGGAGATCGGCAAAGGGCTTCTTCACTTGCAGCCCAGCCAGCATATGCTGGACGGACTGCCTGGCCTGGTGAAAGGCGAAGAGGGCTTTACTGCGACCTATAGCCGTGCCCAAGCGCTTGCGCGGGATGATATTCAACGCCTTTCGTGGGAGCATCCGCTGCTGCGCGAAATGATGGAGCGTATTCTGGACGGCACCATGGGCAACACGGCCCTGGCACTGCTGCGTCACACGGCCATCCCCAGTGGGCGGCTAATGGCAGAGCTTGTCTTCCGCACCCACTGCCCGGCGCCGAAGTCACTGCACCTTAACCGCTTCTTGCCGCCCACCGCCGTACGCGTTCTGCTGGATGAATCAGGTGCCAACCTGACCAGCAAAATCTCGTTCACGGGGCTTGGCAAAAACCTGCAAAAGGTCAATAAATCGCTAGCGCGGGATTTAATTAAAAGCCGCCACGATCAGTTGCGTGAGCTGCTTATTCAGGGTGAAGGCGAGGCAGAACGTGAGCTGCCCAGTATTGTAGAGGCCGCTGAAACGCGCATGCGCGCCCAGTTGGATGCCGAGCTTGCCCGCCTAACAGCGCTAGCCGAGCATAACCCCTCGGTACGCGCTGAAGAGCTGGATGCCCTGAAGCAGGAGCGCCAGGCGCTGAGCGAGGCGATAGAAAATACTCGCCTGCGGCTGGACTCCGTTCGGGTCGTGATTACCGTTGACCCCAACGCCTAAGCGCTCAATCTCGCCTTAATATCTCGGCCAGCGCCTTATCGAGTGTCGGGTACTGAAATTCAAACCCCGCCTCGATAAGGCGCGCCGGGCGCATGTCAGCCCCGGTTAGCAGCAGCCGAGACATTTCCCCCAGGCCTGCTTTTAACACAAAGGCAGGCACGGGGAGTATGGCCGGGCGGTTAAGCCGTTTGGCTAGCGTTTTGGAAAACTCGGCATTAGTGGCTGGGTGCGGCGCACTGCCGTTAAAGGCGCCATTAAGGTCCTCTTTTTCCAGCAGGAACACAATCGCGTCCACCAGATCCTCGCGATGAATCCAAGGCATATACTGCTCACCACTGCCAAAACGTCCGCCTAGCCCCAGCTTAAACGGCGGCAGCATTTTCTGGAGTGCTCCACCTCCTGCATCCAGCACCAGCCCCGTTCGCAGAAGCGCCAAACGTACGCCGAGCGCTTCAACAGGCTTTGCGGCGGCTTCCCACTTAACGCATAGCCGGTGGGCAAATTCATCGTGCGCGGTAGTGTCTTCGGTAACGACACGCCTACCTTGATCACCGTAGTAGCCCATGGCCGAGCCACTTACCATCACCTTAGGCAAGGGCTGCCCATTGGCCTGAAGCTCTTCACATAGCGTAACGAGCTGGTGAGTCATGTGGGTGCGTGACTGAATAAGCGTCTCTTTCTGCGCATCACTCCACCGTTTAGCAGCAATCGGCTCACCGGCGAGGTTAACGATTGCCTCGGGCGGCGCCGCTAAAAAATCAAGCACGCTGGCGCGAATATCGCACTCGCGAGGCAACCGCTTACGCGCTTTCTGCGGGTCTCTTGATACCACTTGTACGGCATGTCCTTGGCCTTGCAGCTTTTCGCAAAGGCGTTTTCCGACAAAACCGCTGCCTCCGGTGACTAATATACGCATGGTGTTGCTCCTGTTGTGACGCCGCGCAAATACGCGCTAGCCACGCGCTTGCTTCTTCACCAGGCATAGCAGGCCATTCCCAGCACGGCAAACACTCAGGTTGGCTTACTACTCACTAATGTAGCGTTAAGTACACTACCTATACACTAACCGCACCTAAACATTCCCAAGGATAGCTTTGGTAGTATCTATGTAGAAGTTGATAGCAATATAACCCTTGGCTATAGAAGCATAACAAGTAAGCTACCCCAGTAACATCACACACTTAGGCCCGACGTGACGTTTCACCAAGACCTCCTGTACAGACAAAGGTTGTACCTGATAGCGACAAGTTGTACAAAGAGAGCTACGATAGCGCGTTATTTTTATGTGTATTCAAGCGACACAACATGGATTGTGAATCATTTTTGCCCCAGAGAATGCAAATAGCCTTTTGTATCCTGCGGCTTCAGACGACCAAGAGGCACAGGCGCCCATGAGTATCAAGGCGACCCACCCACCCGATACCCCGCTCTATCCGATCCGGGAAGTCTCCCGTTTAACGGGTGTGAATTCGGTCACCCTGCGCGCCTGGGAGCGTCGCTACGGTTTGATTCGCCCTAAACGTACACCTAAAGGGCATCGCTTATACGCCCAGGATGATATCACCCGCATTGAACGTATTTTGCAGTGGCTCAACCGAGGCGTTCCCGTTAGCCAAGTCGTTGACCTGCTTGACCAGCCAGAAACGGTAGAAACCCCCGCGCCCAATGCCGGCGATTGGATTAGCCAGCGTCAGCAGCTGCAGGTGGCGATAGAAGCGCTCGACTTACCCAGGCTTGAGACGCTTTATTATCAGAGCCTGGCCCTGTACCCGCTAAGCACAGCAGTAAGCGAGCTCTGGCAGCCGGTCATCCTGGCACTGGAAGCCAAGTGGACGATTCAGCCAGACATTTTGGCACGACGGACACTTGAAGCCTTTTTACGTAGTCAAGTGGGCACACGCCTTCATTACGCGAACCAGGCCACGCGTGGGCCTTTACTGCTGCTGGCTGCCATGCCCGACGACCAAGGCCCTCTATGGGTATTGATCGTCGCCTTGATGGCCAGCGAGCAGGGTTACCGTATACAGATGTTTGATCACACGCTGCCTCTTGAAGCATTGCCCCAAGCGGTGACTCGGCTACATGCCTCAATGGTGCTGCTAACGAGCGGCCAGCGAGAAAGCGATAGCTATATTCATACGGTACTACCCAATGCAGCCGAGGCGCTTAGCGTTCCACTGGGTATCTGCGGTGAAGTCGCCCGGCTGCGTGATAGCGAGCTGCGTGATAGCCCCGTGCATACGCTAGGTGATGAGCTCCCCCAAGCCATTGCACGCCTGCGCCCACTGCTACGTGAGTCTGGCGTTTTATAGACCATTTAACCCCTTGTGCCAGCGATGGGCTTTAAATGTCGTTAGATGAGTGGCCGCACGGAGATGGTTTTTGAAATGGTTTTTCACCGCGCCGGAGGCAACATGGACGTTCAATTAGTTTGGTTACGTAGCGATCTGCGCATTCATGACAACACAGCCTTGGCTGCTGCGGCGACTAAAGGCCCGGTGATTGCCGTCTTTCTTCGCAGCGTGGCCCAGTGGCAATCCCACGACCATGGTGCTAACAAGATCGACTTTTGGGCGCGCGGTGTAGCGGCCGTTAAAGATGCCCTTCACGGGCTTAACATTCCTCTCTTGCACCGCGACATCGGCCACTATCGAGAGGCGCCCAAGGCGCTCCTCGACATTGCCCGCGAGTACTCGGTTAAACAGCTACACTTTAACTACCAATACCCGTTAAACGAACAGCAGCGCGATAACGCGGTGTTGGGCGCCTTTAAAGAAGCTGGTATTACCGCTCATGGGTATCATGACAGCGTGGCGTTCGCGCCCGGCACGCTGCTAACCGGCAAAGGCGACTATTACGGTGTTTTTACGCCTTTTTCCAAGGCCTGGCATAAGCAGATCAGTGCTGAACAGCTGGCTTTACGCGATACGCCAGAACCTCAACAGCGTTTACCGATTAAAAGCGATACATTACCAGGTCTCCCCAGGCTCGATGACACACCGGTCGATCATCAACAATGGCCTGCTGGAGCGGAAATAGCAGGCGATTACCTGGCACGGTTTTTACGTTTTCGTGGCCGCCACTACCGCCAGCAACGCGACATTCCAAATGTATGCGGCACCAGCGAGCTTTCACCCTACCTCGCACTGGGGATGATATCGCACCGCCAGTGCATGCAAGCGGTGATGAGCGAGAACAGCGGACACTTGGCCGATGGCGATGCCGGGCTTACCACATGGGTCAACGAGCTTATCTGGCGCGAGTTTTATCAGCACGTTGCGGTAGGCTTTCCTGAGGTATGCCGCCATCAACCGTTCCAGAAGCATACCCAACAGCTTGCCTGGCGCGATGATGACGCAGGTTTTAACGCCTGGTGCGAAGGGCGCACAGGCTACCCACTGGTGGATGCCGCGATGCGCCAGTTGGTCGCCACGGGATGGATGCATAACCGACTACGCATGGTGACAGCGATGTTTTTGAGCAAGCATTTGCTGATCGATTGGCGACGCGGCGAGGCGTTTTTTATGCGCCACCTGGTAGACGGTGAGTTTTGCGCTAATAACGGTGGCTGGCAATGGGCGGCGTCAACAGGCACCGACTCAGCACCTTATTTTCGAATCTTTAACCCTACCACCCAATCCAAACGCTTTGACCCAGACGGGGAGTTTATTGCTCGCTGGCTCCCTGAGCTTGGCACATTGCCAGCCAAGGCACGTCATGCGCCGCCGCACGATATGCTTACCCAATTGGATTACCCTGAGCCCATCGTTGAGCATAAGGCAGCTCGTCAGCGGGCGTTAGATGCCTTTAAAGCCCTTTCCAAATCGCCAGGCGGCTAGACCGCGGCCGCTTCAAGGAGTGGCGATGCCCAGCGCTGTTCCAGCTCAGCGGCAGGCATCGGCCTGGCGAAATAGAAGCCTTGCACGATAGTGCAGCCCGCATCCACCAGAAACAGGCACTGCTCCAGGGTTTCGACCCCTTCGGCGACGACGTCAAGCCCCATACCTTCGGCCATCGCGAGCACCGCCTTGACGATAGCGGCGTCCGCTTTGCTATTGGGTAGCTCTCGGATAAACGCACGATCCAGCTTGATTTTATCGACCGGCAGCCGCTTAAGATAACCAAGCGACGAGTAGCCGGTTCCGAAGTCATCAATGGCAATGGCATATCCCTGCTCACTTAGCGTTTTTAATCGAGGCCCCATATCGCCTGCGCGTTCATCCAGCAGTACCGACTCGGTTAGCTCCAGGCCAATCTGCGAAGGTTCCAGCTGGTAGCGCTTTAAGCAGGTGTTTAGCTGCGTCTCTAAATCGCCCTGGAAAAGCTGCAACGCGGAAATATTGACCCAGATGGTCAACCCTGACATGCCGCTGTGTTGCCAATGGGCCTGCTGGGCGCAAGCCTTTTCAATCACCCAGCTTCCCAGTTCTGCCATTAACCCATGGCGTTCGGCCAAGGGGATAAAATCGCCCGGTGAAATCATGCCATCCAAGGGATGGCGCCAGCGTAATAGCGCCTCCATCCCCAACAACTCACCGGTGCCGGGGTGGTGCTGGGTTTGGTAATGTAGCTCAAGTTGATCACCAGATATCAGCGCGGCACGCAGGTCACTGACCAGAGCAAGCTGTGGGTTATCCTGCTTATCCAGCGCCGGGCGAAAACGCAGGCTATGGTTACGGCCTAATCGTTTGGCACTATAAAGTGCCGACTCCAAACGCTGAAAAAGCACCCCCGAATCACGCCCATCTTCTGGAGCACGGCAGCTGCCAATGGTAACGCCCAAACGCAGCAGGTGATCACTCACTTCAAAAGGCCGACACATATGCTCACGCAGTGATACAATCCATGGGTCGTGATCATCAAACGTGGTGGTACGGATAACCATGAATTCATCACCGCCCAAACGCCCGACCACGCTACCCGCGACATAGCCTGCAAGCCGCTGGGCAAAACACGCCAGCAGGCGGTCGCCTTGCTCGATGCCCAGGCTGTCGTTAACCGACTTCAAACCATCGATATCGATCAGAGCAATATCTAAACTCTCGCCTGCGCGTAAATGGCGCAAGCGAGATGTCATTAAGTCGTGCAGGCGGCGACGGTTGGGCAAGCCGGTTAGTGGGTCTTCGTATCCAATCCGCCGCAAATCATGTTCGCGGGCTTTTTGCACTGAGATATCGGTGAACAGGCTAATAAAGTGGCTAATATTGCCCTGTTTATCGGTAACCGCGCGTACTTTTAACCATTCAGGATACTCATCGCCGTGTTTGCGGCGATTCCACATTTCCCCTTCCCAGCGTCCCGTCGCTTTTAGCGTGCTCCAAAAGTTTTGATAAAACACTTTATCGTGACGAGGAGCGGCCAGTGTTTCCAGCTTGCGGCCCACTATTTCCTGGCTGTTATAGCCGGTAATTTCTGTAAAGGCTGGATTAACGGCCATGATCCGATTATCGGCATCACAGACCACTATCGCATCGCTTGCCAGGTTAATTGCGCTTTGGGACAGTTGATAACGCTGGCGCTGCTGACGCACTTGGCACCACATATCCCACAACCCAAAAATAACCAGGCTCGCAGCTACCATGCGTAACATCGCATCGGTTAACCAGATACAAGCTGGCAGCGCCGCTAATGCTACCCAAACCAACGGTCGATTAAGAGAAATTGGTAGCCACATGGCGGTTCGCTATATCCTGTCACTAAAAACTAACACTAATTAAATAAACATAATTTTCTAGCAGCATACCCATCCTGTCCTGGACCAAAGGCTTGAATAACGCATATAACGTTAATAAGCCGTTTATCCAGGCCAACTTACTGATGCCGATGGGGCGTAAAAGCTTACCTTAAAACCTCTATTACTTAATAAAAAAACGTTCGATGTACGCGATAGGTAGTGACTTACGTGCATTCGTCTGTTTCGGGAAGTAGACTAGCTAGACCTTGCGGGCCGTGTCTCGACACTGCATTTCCGTGCTATGCTCCGGTGCTACACCTCAGCTATAGGTGCCGCACGCGGCCAACAATCATTTTGAAACTCGGAACGATTCAGTGACCAAGCAACATTCCTTTGATCGCGAAGAACTGCTGGCCTGCTCACGCGGCGAGCTATTTGGACCCGGTAACGCGCAGCTTCCGGCTCCCAACATGCTAATGCTCGACCGTATCGCACACATTCATGAAGAAGGCGGTGAGTACGGCAAAGGCGAGCTGATCGCCGAGCTGGATATCTCTCCTGACCTGTGGTTTTTTGACTGCCACTTTCCAGGTGATCCGGTGATGCCCGGCTGCCTGGGCCTGGATGCCATGTGGCAGTTAGTGGGTTTCTACCTGGGTTGGCTGGGTCACCCAGGGCGCGGACGCGCACTTGGCTGTGGCGAGGTAAAATTCAGTGGCCAGATCATGCCAGATGCGAAAAAAGTAACTTACCGCATTAATATAAAGCGTATTATTACCCGTCGACTTATTTTGGGCATTGCTGACGGCACCGTTTCCGTCGACGGACGCGATATATACCAGGCTAATGATTTACGCGTTGGCCTATTCACCTCTACTGCGAATTTCTAACAGGAGGCTCCCATGCGACGAGTGGTAGTCACCGGCCTTGGCATTGTGTCGTGCTTAGGCAACGACCAGCAACAGGTCCTGGACGCTCTCCAAAACGGGCGCAGCGGTATTCGTTTTAAGGAAGAGTACGCTGAACGTGGCTTTCGTAGCCATGTTGCGGGCAGTGTCGATATCGATCTGGACCCCCTTATCGACCGTAAACTGCGCCGCTTTATGGGCGATGCTGCAGCGTATGCCTATGTATCCATGGCTCAGGCCATTGAAGACTCAGGGCTTTCCGAAGAACAGGTTTCCAACGAACGTACCGGCCTTATTGCAGGCTCCGGCGGCGCTTCTAGTGCTAATCAGGTCGAAGCGGCTGACGCCATGCGTGAGAAAGGCTTGCGCCGCGTTGGCCCTTACCGCGTTACCCGCACAATGGGCAGCACGGTCTCAGCCTGTTTAGCAACTCCGTTTAAAATCAAAGGCGTAAACTACTCAATCTCATCTGCCTGTGCCACCTCGGCACACTGTATCGGCAGCGCGATGGAGCAGATTCAGCTCGGCAAGCAGGACGTGGTTTTTGCCGGCGGCGGTGAAGAGGAGCACTGGACCCTCTCGTGCCTGTTTGATGCCATGGGAGCGCTCTCTACCCATTACAACGATACGCCTGAAAAAGCCTCGCGCCCCTACGACCAAGCGCGCGATGGCTTTGTTATCGCTGGCGGCGGTGGCATGCTGGTATTAGAAGAGCTGGAGCATGCCAAGGCCCGCGGCGCTAAAATATATGGCGAGCTGGTAGGCTATGGCGCCACCTCTGACGGCCATGACATGGTCGCGCCTTCCGGCGAAGGCGCGGTGCGCTGCATGCATCAGGCAATGGCGACCGTGGAAGGCGATATTGACTACATCAATACTCACGGCACCTCAACGTCTGTTGGCGATGTAGCTGAGCTAAAAGCGGTACGTGCCGTGTTTGGCAACTCCACGCCTGCGATGAGCTCAACCAAGTCGCTGACGGGCCACTCTCTGGGCGCTACCGGTGTTCAGGAAGCCATCTACTCACTGCTGATGATGCAACACAACTTTGTTGCCGCCTCTGCCAATGTTGAACACCTCGACGAGCAGGCAGACGGCTTTGATATTGTGACAACACGGCGTGACGATGTGGCGCTTGAACGCATCCTGTCGAATAGTTTTGGTTTTGGCGGCACTAATGCCTGCCTGGTCTTCCAGCGCTATAACGGCTGAGCAATGCCTTAATGGCTGACGAGTTGTTGCAGTAATAAAACGGCGCCTTATCAAGGCGCCGTTTTTGCTGTTAGCGTTTGTCGCTATTCATGGCGAGCTACCCGCCCTTTATCGGCTCAAGGTCTTTGGCTAGTCGACGGGCGCGGCACCTCTGAAATCTCCTGCAACTGCGCCTCTATCCAGGCTTCAACGTCGGCCAGTACCTCATCAGGTGTGCGCCCTTCGGTCTCAATTGGCGGACCAATGCGTACCCGCAGCACCCCAGGCTGCTTCACCCAGTGGCGCCCAGGCCAGCGTTCGCCTGCGTTATGTGCGATTGGTAGCACCGGCACACCCGCGCGGCAAGCCACCACGCTGCCGCTCTTGTTATAGCGCTTACGCACACCGGGGTCGACTCGCGTTCCTTCCGGGAAAATCAGCACTGAAAGACCCGTTCCTAGCCGCTCCACACCTTGCGTCAGCACCTGTTTCAAGGCACGCGCGGGCTTGGAACGGTCCAGGCTAATCGGTTTTAGCAGGCGCAATCCCCAGCCAAAAATCGGGATATGCAGAAGCTCCTGCTTAAGCACCGTGCATACCGGCGGCTTCATGACTTGAAGAAAAACCGTTTCCCACTCGCACTGATGGTTCGCCTGAATCACACAAGGCCCATCCGGAATACGCTCGCGCCCCTGAATATCGTAGCGAACCCCACAGGCTAGTTGAAACCAGGCCACTAAAAAGTGGTTATACAGGTTCAACAGCCGGTAGCGGCCTGCCAACGGTAAAAAAGGGGCGATGGGTAGAAACAGCACGCCAATAATCAGCATGGCAAGAAAGTACCCGGCATAAAACACCAGGCTACGAACCACATTGGTCAAACGGACTCTCCTGTACTAGCGTCTTGCTGGCCATCACGCGTTAAACACCAGGCATCCAGCATACGCCCCACCTCTAGCCGCCACGGCTTTTGATGCACACCAAAGACATCCAGCACCCGGCGACAATTTAAAACACGCCGCAGTTTTGCATCGTGATGATGATTAAGGGCCGTGACTTCGCCAAGCTCAATTTGCTCACCACGGCCTTCCAGATGCGTTGCCAACTGAGTACGCACCATGGAGCTAAACGTAAACACACTGACAGGTTCAGTGCCTGCCAAATGGTAGGCCCCCCACGCGTTGGCGCCACACGCCTGCTGCTGAAGCATGCCTACCAGTGCCATAGCGACCGCATCGGCTGACGTTGGGCAACACACGAATCTTCTGCGGCCCGCACACTTTGCCCTGTCACCAGGCTATCCAGCATTTCATTCAACCAGGCGTGGCTACCTTCAAGCGCAAACAAGGGACCCAGACGAATGATCAGATGGTGATGGTGCTCGGCCCGAATACGGTCACCCGTGGCAACCAGACGCCGCAAACACTCATCACGCGGAGTCGGTACTACGTGCTCGTCGATAGGCTCATCAAAGCCATCCTCATAGAGCTGGTCTGAAACACACCACACCAGCGGCACCGACTGCGCAAGACATGCCTCCAGGCAGCTGTCAACCGCGTCGGCATGTGCGCCTACCTCGGCGGGTGTCATGTTCAGCGGCTGCGCCAGCGCTGGAATAACCACCGCATCCGGGGCAATCTCGTGTAACTGCGCCGCCGTTATGGTGGTGTCCTGCTCAATCACCAGCTCCATATCCGCACGACGGCTTACTTCCCGGGCCAGTGCCAAACTTAAGCAGTGCCCGGAATTCAGTATTAGCAGTTTCAAGACAGACCCCTTCTATCAACGAACATAGCGTAATGGGCTTGATCAGCCGCTTTAGAACGGGATTTCGTCGTCGAAATCGTCAAAGCTACCCGGATCAGGCGCGCCATAGTTGCTGTTCTGTTGGCCTTGCTGGGGGGCAGCATTTCCCTGGTGAGCGGGCTGGGCCTGCTGGGGCGCAGGTTGGGGGCGAGGAGCCTGCTGACCACCCTGCTGAGGATTGCCCTGGCCCTGGTTGCCCGGGTTGTTATTGCCATACCCTTGGCCGCCAAAGTTATTGCCCTGTGGAGCACCACCTTGCTGGGGATATCCCCCTTGAGGCGCCGCGCCTTGAGCCATGCCGCCCTGGTTACCAGGGTAATTATTCTGCGATGCACCGCCACCCTGGAAGTCGCCGGAACGGCCATCCAGCATCTGCATATCGTTGGCAACGATTTCAGTGCTGTAACGATCCTGGCCGTTTTGATCCTGCCATTTACGGGTTTGCAAGCGCCCTTCGATATAGACCTTGGAGCCTTTATTCAAATACTGCTGGGCAATTTCAGCCGTCTTATTAAACAGCACGATCCGGTGCCACTCAGTACGCTCCTGGCGCTGGCCGCTTTGGCGGTCCATCCACGTATCAGAGGTGGCCAGATTCAAGTTGGCCACTGCCGTACCGCTGGGCGTAAAGCGCACCTCAGGATCTTGCCCGAGGTTACCGATCAGAATCACTTTGTTGATACCGCGAGCCATAAGGCGCTCCTTCCATTGTGTTACGTATAGATAAACATCGACGCGATCATGCCTACACTGCCGATACCACTGATTATTGCCTGCGGCTGGCAGCCAGCCGCATTAAGATTTGGGGGGAATCAGCCTGGCCAGTGCCGCCCTATCAAGCTGCTGACGATTCACTTTTAAATAGACCAGATGTTCTTCGGGCACCAGCATGACATCTTCGACGCCCACAACCTCTGCCAGCCGCTCCATCAATACATCCAGCGTATCTGGCAGCGCGTCATTTAAGTCCACCACCTCGCTGGAGAGCGGCGGTGGTGAGGGCATTTTCCACATCGCAAGCCACCATAGCAGAGCCAGTGCCGCACAGCCGATAAAAACGGCATCAAGGCCCCACACATTCGCCAATAGCCCTCCCAGCGTACCGCCCAGAAAAGCCCCTAAAAACTGGCTTGTAGAGTACACGCCCATGGCGGTGCCTTTAGCGCCAGCGGGAGCAAGCTTACTGAGCATTGATGGCAGCGTCGCTTCCAGCAGATTAAAACCGGTAAAGAAAATAAACAGCCCAACAAACAGCCAGTGCCCATGAGAGAACGACGACCCAAGCCCGCCCAGGCTTACCGTAATGGCGCCAATAGCCAACAGGCATACGACTTTAATCTGCTGCTTTTTCTCGGCCACTATCATGAGCGGCACCATGGCAACAAATGAAAGCCCCATAATGCCCAGGTACGCCAAACCGTGATGCGCCAGCGGTATGCCGGCTTCCTGCAACCGAAAGGGCACCGCGACAAAAATAGCCATCAGCACCAGATGTAGTGTAAAAATCGACAGGTCCAGACGCCACAGATCAGGGCGCATAATCACACTTTTAACCTGCTGACGATCCATCCCCACATCACGGTGGCGCAGCCGCCGAGGAGCGGGCGGCACCCAGCGCCACAGAACGACTAGCCCTAAAAGGGTTAGCAGCGCGGTAAACCAGAACACGCCGGAAAGCCCCGCCCATGAGGCAAGCCAAGGGCCCACGACCATGGCAATACCAAACGAGATGCCAATCGACAGCCCGATGGTCGCCATTGCCGCCGTACGCACCTGTTCGCGCGTTTGGTCGGCAAGCAGTGCCATGATGGCCGCCGCCACCGCACCACCGCCCTGCAAGGCTCGCCCAATAATAACCCCTCCGATGGAGTCGGCCATCGCGGCCACCACACTGCCTATGGCGAAAACAAGCAGCCCAAAGGCGATAACCCGTTTACGCCCAATGCGGTCGGACAGCCAACCAAAGGGGATTTGCAGTATGGCCTGGGTAAGCCCATAAACACCTAATGCAAAGCCCACCAGCAAGGGTGTCGCCCCTTCAAGCGCGTCGGCATACAGCGCCAGCACCGGCAACACCATGAAAAGCCCCAACATACGAGACGCATAAAGCCCAGCCAAGCCGCTGATTGCACGACGCTCAGAGGCCATTAGCAGTGCGGAAACCTTGCGCATAATGCCCTTGTGTATGGTGGATAAGGTAATTTTCTCGGATAACCCCCCATTCTAGCGGTTTGCAACCACGCTGGAAACGCCGTCCTGCGTTAACGGATAACAAAGCGTTTTTGCCGAGAGGGGGTGGCAAACGTATAATTACTTTTTTGCCGCGCGAGTCGAGGTGTTGATGGACAGCATTCTGGTCAGGGGTGCACGCACCCACAACCTCAAGCAGATCGATGTGGAACTGCCCCGCGACAAGCTGATTGTGATTACCGGCCTATCCGGTTCGGGAAAATCGTCGCTGGCGTTCGATACGCTGTATGCCGAAGGGCAGCGACGCTATGTAGAGTCGCTCTCTACCTATGCGCGCCAGTTCCTGTCGATGATGGAGAAACCCGATGTGGATCACATCGCGGGACTTTCGCCTGCAATCTCCATTGAGCAGAAATCCACCTCTCACAACCCGCGCTCAACCGTGGGTACCATCACCGAAATATACGACTACCTGCGCTTGCTGTTTGCCCGTGCGGGCACCCCACGCTGCCCAGAACACGGCGAAGAGCTTGAAGCCCAAACCATTTCACAGATGGTCGACCAGGTAATGAATCTGGCCGAGGGCACCAAGCTAATGCTGTTGGCACCTGTGGTTAAAGGCCGCAAGGGAGAACACTTACAGCTGCTTGCCGAGCTTCGCGCTCAAGGGTTTGTGCGTGCGTTAATCGACGGCCAAGTGCTGGAACTTGACGATATCGCACCGCTGGATAAACGTAAAAAGCACGACATCAGCGTTGTGGTTGATCGTTTCAAAGTGCGCGACGATATCGCCCAGCGCCTGGCAGAATCTTTTGAGACGGCCATCAATCTCGCCGATGGCACCGCCATGATTCATTTTATGGACGGCGAGCAGGAAGACATGGCGTTTTCATCACGCTTTGCCTGCCCGGTCTGCGGCTATTCTCTGTCAGAACTTGAACCCCGAATGTTCTCGTTCAACAACCCTGCGGGTGCCTGCCCGACCTGTGATGGTTTAGGCATACAGCAGTATTTTGACCCTGAAAAGCTGATTAGCCATCCTGAGCTCTCGTTAGCAGAAGGCGTGATTAAAGGCTGGGATCGGCGCAATATTTATTATTTCACTCAGTTACAAGCGCTCGCCAAGCACTATCAGTTTGAGCTGGAAACGCCCTGGAAAGATTTGGCGCGTCACGAACGTGACATCATTCTTAGCGGCAGCGGTGATGAACAGATTCCCTTTGCCTATGTAGGCGACCGGGGGCGCAAGGTCACTCGCGAGCATGCCTTTGAGGGTGTGCTGCCCAATATGCAGCGCCGTTATCGGGAAACCGAGTCCAACATGGTGCGCGAAGACCTGGCCAAGTACATCGCCCTGCAGCCCTGCGCCACGTGTCACGGTACGCGATTGCGCAAAGAGTCGCGTCATGTGTTTGTGGATGACCGTAATATCGCCGACGTAGTGCGCACACCGATTGGCGAGGCGCAGCGTTACTTTGCAACGCTTAGCCTGCCTGGCCGCAAAGGTGAAATTGCCGACAAAATTGTTCACGAGATCCAGGCCCGCCTGGAGTTTCTGGTTAACGTGGGGCTTGATTACCTGAACCTTGAGCGTAGCGCCGACACCCTTTCCGGCGGCGAAGCCCAGCGGATTCGCCTGGCAAGCCAGATTGGCGCGGGGTTGGTGGGTGTCATGTACATTCTTGATGAACCCTCCATTGGCTTGCACCAGCGCGACAACGACCGGCTATTAAAGACCCTGGAGCGCCTGCGCGACTTGGGCAACACCGTGATTGTGGTAGAGCATGACGAAGATGCCATTCGCGCCGCTGACCACGTATTGGACATTGGCCCAGGCGCCGGTGTGCACGGTGGCGAGATTGTCGCCCAGGGCACGCCTCAGGACGTTATGGACAACCCCAACTCGCTGACCGGCCAGTACTTAACCGGCACCCGCGAGATCAGCGTGCCGCCCTACCGTATTCCCGGCAACCCCGAAAAACAGCTGGTGCTACGCGGTGCCACTGGCAATAACCTGCAGGATGTAACGCTCAGCCTGCCACTGGGGCTGTTCATTGCAATTACCGGCGTATCCGGGTCGGGTAAATCCACACTGATCAACGGCACGCTAATGCCGATTGCCGCGCGGGAGCTGAATCGCGCAACAACCTTGACGGCTGCGCCTTACGAGAAAATCGAAGGGCTCGATCAGCTTGATAAAGTGATCGATATTGATCAAAGCCCAATTGGCCGCACACCACGCTCCAACCCCGCCACCTATACCGGCATTTTCACACCTATCCGTGAGCTGTTTGCCGGTACCCAGGAAGCTCGCTCGCGTGGCTACAAGCCAGGCCGCTTTAGCTTCAACGTTAAGGGCGGGCGCTGCGAGGCGTGCCAGGGCGAAGGCATGATTAAGGTCGAGATGCACTTTTTGCCGGATATCTATGTGCCGTGTGACGTTTGTAAAGGCAAGCGCTATAACCGCGAGACGTTGGATATCCACTACAAGGGTAAAACGATCCACGAAGTGTTGGAGATGACGGTTGAGGATGCGCTTGAGTTCTTTAGCCCGGTACCGGCGATCGCGCGCCGCCTGCAAACGTTACTGGATGTAGGGCTTTCCTACATCCGCTTGGGCCAGAGCGCCACCACACTGTCAGGTGGCGAGGCGCAGCGGGTCAAACTTGCTCGTGAGCTTGCCAAACGTGACACCGGCAAGACGCTGTATATCCTGGATGAACCTACAACCGGGCTTCATTTTGAAGATATTCGTCAGCTACTGACCGTATTGCATCGTTTGCGCGACCACGGCAATACCATCGTGGTCATCGAGCACAACCTGGATGTGATCAAGACGGCTGACTGGATTGTCGACCTGGGCCCGGAAGGCGGTTCCGGCGGCGGGCAAATCATCGCCGAAGGCACGCCGGAACAGATCGTCAAGCAGCACGTTTCACATACCGGACGCTTTCTCTCTCCGCTACTTGAACGCGGCAACCGCGCCGCTTCGTAATCGGGCGTTTCAGGGTGGGCATGCGCCCACCCTGAACGTGATTTTATGCCATAATTTAGCCGATTCGCCCCTGTATCAAGGTCATCGGGCAGTGCAGTGCGCGATTAATTGCTTATCGTCATTCGCCAAATAACTTGATATTTGTTAGGCAACACTCATGGAGATCAAGCTGTGAGCGAAGATCAAAGCTGCATTCTTCACCACTTCAGCCACTACTGCTCATTAAGCACGGCAGATAAAGCCCTGTTAGCGTCCCTGGAAGAGAGCCCTACGGATATCACAGCGGGCTCACTGCTATGGGAACTCGGTGATCCGGCTGGCGAATTTTGCACCTTGAAAAGTGGTTGGGCCTACTCCTATCGCCACCTTGAAAACGGTGATCGACAGATTCTGGAAATTTATTTGCCTGGCGATATTATTGGCCTGCGTGAGTTCGCGTTTTCGCAACGTCTGGAAAGTGTTCGCATGATTACCGATGGCGTAATCTGTCATTTTCCGCACAAACGCCTGCTTGACGTATTTCGTCAGTCGGTGCCACTAACCTCGGTGGTATTTGCGATCACCAGCCGTCACCAGGCACTGCTCACCGAACGACTAGTAACGCTTGCCCGACGCAGTGCTCGGCAAAAAACAGCGCACTTCCTGTACGAAATGTATTTGAGACTGCGCCAGACCAATAGCCATACCGACGGGCAGCTTCGACTCCCGCTCTCTCAAGAGCAGCTAGCTGACATTCTGGGCTTAAGCCCTGTACATGTTAGCCGCACCTTTAGCTTGCTGAGCGAAGAAGGTCTGGTATTTCGTGATCGTCACAACGTTACGATTCCTGATCTTCAAGCACTGGCGGCAGTCGGCGAGTTTGATGACTGTTATCTTAATGACGACGTTAGGCCATTATTCGAACTTTCTGCCTAGTGGCCATTACCACTACCATTACCACGTGCTGCCACGGGCGGTAGTGGTTTATAGAAAGCACCCGGCGCCTTTGCTGCGGGCAAACCCGTCATAAACGCTGGGCTTTTCTTACCCAACCTTGATGTGCTGACATGACACCCTATTCAACAGCCTTGGCAAGCGCCACCCTTCTACTTATTGCACCGTTAACACAGGCGGCGAACTTTAATATGGAGGACATACAGTCGCATGGCCAGTGGCAATCAATGGCGTTAACGCTGGGTAATGAGCACCACTTTCGCGCCGTTGAAACCCATAGTTATTCCGACGCGACACTCAGCCTGAATGCCACCCAAAACGTGTGTGATTTACCGTGGCTTGAAGTGCGTGTCACGCTGGAGGAGCAGCAAGGCGAAAGTAAAACCGTCAACCTGGTGCCGACCCGGCTGCGTATCGATGAGCAGCCCGCGGTCGATACCATGGCAGAATTCATCACCGAGCGAGGCGATAACGGCTTTTACGTACACTTTTATCTTGCTGATATGCAGACGCTAATGCACCAGATGGAACAAGGCGAGCAACTTTTCCTGGGGTTTGATCGAGGCGAACAGCCCCCCTGGTACATGACGTTTCAGCTTGAAGGCGCCGATCAAGCGATTGAGCGCATGCAAACGCTATGTGAAACCGCGTCGCCCTGAAAGTCGCTGGATTAAACGCGTCCCCAGCAATTGGGTTAACGTTACCGATTGGCGTGAGAGTCCCATCAGCGCGGCCAGATTTGTACTGGTCGCCTGGATGCGCCGACGATCGACATCAAGCACCAACAGGGCAGCATACGACTGCAGCAGAAGGGGATGCTTAGGCACAACCCCAGCCTTGAGCAGTCCACTCACCCTTCTGGCTGTTGTCGTAACAACAGTTCAACGCGCCGGTTAGCAGCTCGCCCTTCAGGTGTTGCGTTGCTCTCCATAGGTTGAGTATCCGCATAACCAACGGCCCGCATTCGAGAAATCGCTATGCCCTGACCTTCCAGGTGGCGCATAACGGCAATCGCACGTCCGGCGGAGAGTTCCCAGTTGGAAGGGAACCGAGTGGTCGCAATAGGAAGATTGTCAGTATGTCCTTCAACGGAAACCTGACCATCAAAGGCCGCGAACACATCGACAAGACTTTCTATCACCTCTTGGCCTAGAGAGGTGAGCACTGCCTCGCCACTGGGAAATAAAAGGCTATCATCAATGCGTAGCGTTACGCCCTCCTGGCCCTGCGATACGCTGACGCCGGGAATATCCAATGCCGCCATCTGGGGCTGCAACCCGCTATGGCGCGGGTGAATACCGGTGGCAAGCGTTGCCAAGGGCAGTGAGCTAATCACGCTGGCCATGGACGCTTCCTCACCCTCAAGTGCTTCATTACCACCGGGGGGAGCCAAAGCCAGCAACAAAACAAACAGCGTAATCAGCAGGGTGAGCACGTCCAGATAACTGGTCAGCCAGCTCTCATCGCTTTCACCCTGCCCGGCGGGAAGCTCCAGCGCATGGCGCGTATTGTTATCCAGCATCGCCTTAGCCCTTTGCCGTCGCGCTTGGTGTATCAGGCCGGGGCTTTATAGTGGCATCGCGAATCTCATCGTTATAGTTGGCGATAAATGAATTGAGCGTTTCCTCAATAAAAGAGGGCAGGCGGCGCTTGGTGATCAGTGAAATACCTTCCAGCACCATGTTCATGGTAATCAGGCGCTCTTCTGTACGTCGTTCTAGCTTCACCGCGATGGGTTTAAACACCAGATTCGCCAGCAAAATACCGTAGAAGGTGGTGAGCAGCGCCACCGCCATACGGGGGCCAATGACATCCAGGTCACCGGCATCCATGACTTCCAGCATATTAACCAATCCCACCAGCGTGCCAATCATGCCAAACGCTGGCGCATAGGTCGCCATGGTGCGAAAAATCTGGGCTTCTGCGTGCTCGCGAGCCTTGAGCCGGGCAATCCGCCAACGCAGCATGTCGAAGATCTCATCTTCTTTGGTATTGGCAATGACTAACTGAATACCGGTACGTAAAAACGGATTGCGCGTATGCTCCAACTCTTGTTCGACTGCACGCACATCGCCTTTAAACCATAGCCGGGACATGGCGACCAGCTCGTTGATATCGTCGCGTATATAGGTATTTTCACGCCGAAAGACAAGCCCTACCAAGCGTACAACGCGTAACACCTCTTTTAGCGGATAGCTTATAAAAGTAGCGGCCAGAGTACCGGTTATAACAATCGCCAGGCCCGGCAGATTGATAAAACTTTCAGGGGACTCCGCAGTAAAGAACAGCACGCTTACTAGCAGCAGCATACTGGCGAATATACCTATCAACGTGGACGGGTTCATCAACGGCTCCTCGCCGGTTATTGTGAGTTAACGTATCGGTTGTTTAGGCTGAATCATGCAACCGGGCACGCAGACGGCTAATGGCTTGGCTATGCAACTGAGACACACGCGACTCGGTCACGCCCAGCACGGCGCCCACTTCTTTTAAATTCAGCTCTTCCTGGTAATAAAGTGCCATGAGCAGTTTCTCGCGCTCTGGCAACGCCTCAATGGCAGCAACCAATGTTTGGCGCTGCTGCTCATCCAGCAGCTTTTCAAACGGCAAGTTGCTCACATCAAAACTTACCGGCTCACCACCATCGGCAACCAACTCTTCAAACGGCAATAGCTGACCGCTATTGGTGTCGTTGAGCAGCTGTTGGTAATCACCCAGCGGCATCTCAAGCGCCAAGGCAATTTCACTCTCTTCCGGCGAGCGCCCGAGCTGCTGCTCTAGCCGCCGGATCGCGTCGTCCACAGCGCGCGCAGCGCGGCGCACGCTGCGTGGCAACCAATCCCGCGTACGCAGTTCATCGACCATCGCCCCACGGATACGCTGGCTGGCAAACGTCGCAAAGCTGGCACCATGAGCGGCATCAAAACGGCCCAGTGCTTCTAAAAGCCCTACCGTGCCCGCCTGAATAAGATCATCAAGTTCAATACTGGCTGGCAACCTGACCTGCAGTGTTAAGGCATGACGTCTTACCAGTGGCATGTATTGTGTGAATAGCTCGCCTTGCTTGATTCTGCCTTGTGCTGTGTACATCTTTTTGCCTCGCGGCTATACAACTTTTACTGATAGTTCACAATGACTTGCAGACCCTGAACACGAACAGGCCGCTGTCCAGGCAGTAACTTAAAACGAAACTGCAAAGGAGCACTTACCTGCCTTCCCGCCAGCTCGGTGACCGTTCCGCGCCCTCCCGAGAGAGCCACACACTGCTCCGGATGGCATAGCCATGCGTTGATAGCGCTGCCCGGCGGCGCCTCAAGCTGCCAGTGTATCCGATCAATCACACGATTGTGCACCTGTACAGAATCGGGTGGCGTCATTGACTGGCTACGGGTTTCCCGGTCACTCATGGCCACCATCACGCCCGGCACCGAGGTGCTCCAGCTGCCCGCCGCCTGAGCGCTACCGATGAGACCTATCAACCCGCAAACACCCATCATCTTGAATAGCTTGCTTAACATGTCGAATATTTCCTTATCAGCGCGCCAGCACCAGAAGATCGATGGCCAAATAGTGGCTAGCGGCTTCACGCAAGTTTTCCAACAAGCCTTGGCGCGACAAAGAGGGCTCGTGCAGTGCCAATAATCGGCGAGGCCCGCCATTGTCACGCGCCTGGCGAAGTAGCCGGTACATCTCGGCAAATGCGTCCGCATCGCTGTTAACCCAGAGCGCCCAACGCGCATGCCGAGCACTTAGCTGAGCCAGATCAGGCGCATTAACGCTAACCGCCTGTATATCCCAATCGTCAGGTGATCCTGCCCAGTGACGGCCCAGCGCAGACCATTGAGCCAGGCGATGTTGAGCCTGTTTGACAGCCTGCGCGCCCTGCCCTGGCAAACCAATAATATACAAGGGCTTTTTAGGTCGCGAAGGGGCTTTCGCAACCGGCTGCTCGTCAATCGTGGGGGTGGGCGAAACAGCACCTGGCGCGGGCGCAGGCGCTTCGCTCATCACCTCCATATCACTTGCCAACGGCGCATCAGGCTGGCTGGGTGCCTGCTTCTGACGCTGGCTGTCGGCCCATTGGCGCAAGCCCGCCGCCTGATCCTGACTCATACATTCACCTCTCGGCTAACGCTGCCCAATTGGCGAATGGCGTCGCGCGCCATAAAGGCGTACATCAACGCATCCAGCATGGCCGTATCGCGGCGTTTTCGGCGCGTGCCCAACAGGCTGAGTAGATCGCTACGCAGACTGGACGCCTCATCATCATCCGCGTTATCCAAATGCCCGACCACTGACGCGACGCCGCTGGCTAACAGTAGACGTACTTCTGGATCCACGTCCCCGCTATCGGCCTCTTTAAACTGCTGCAACGCGCGTTTGGTGAGCGCTGCCAGGCCCTCACTTTGCAGCTGAATGACCAGTTGGAAAAGTACATCGGCGCCTAAACGAGCCGGCGTCAACCAGTAGCGCCGGGCAACGACCTTGGCACTTTCGGGGTCACGAACCTCCCCATACCACGCAAGCAGTACACTGCCCGCCTCATTTTGCACTTCGGCATAAGCGGTCCATAACTGCATGGACTGGCCACGAAACCGCACGCTGACATGATGGCTGAGCGTGCTTTGTTCAAATAGTCCGCGTAGCGCAGAACGCTCGCCATGAAAGTATACACGCTGTGCGGATGTCACAAGGCTGACCCAAGTCAGCTGTTGCTCATTCAGCCACTGCACGGTTTCTGCCGGAGGCAGCACGGGCAATAGATGCACCGTGGCGCCCGCCTCCATTCGTGTCTCAAGCCTGGCCTGCCAACCCGCAGGTTGGCGATGTTGAAGCATGGGGACGGCATGCCAAGCGCCCCGTTCGTCCATGCTGATATCCGGCATCGACCAATCACAGCCACGCTCGTTACGGCGTGCCGCCCACACCACACCAGGGGCGGGTAACGCGTGCGGCAACAGACGAGTAAGCTGCGCGCTCTGTAGCTCGCTCGGCAAAGCGCTAACATCCCACATGGCTTCCAGCGTGGCGAAGCCTGCCAAACGCTGGCGCAGCCGCGTCAGTAGTAGCGACAGCCTCCGCCCTTGGCCAAGCACATCTCGCGACCAGCGAGGCATGCTAGCCGGTGCCGTGAAGCCAGGCTGCGGCGCTGCTTTCGCCTGGCTTTCCAACGCCTGGTTGATCAGCGCATCCGGCAGCGCCACGCTCATATCTTCGGGCACTTGCTGCCCATGAGAGCTAAACAGCACGCGCATACCATGACGGATAACAATATCCAGCACGGGGGCTAGTCGGCCGGCTTCATCCTGCTTGGTAATAATACAGTCATCAAGCTCAGCGCCTGCCGCCCGCGCGGCCTGACGATAACGCAGCACGACTTCTTCCAGGGTTTCTGGCTGGCTAGCCGCGTTCAACAGCAGTACCAGCCTTACCGTGGAACTTCCGCCCTGCAAATGAGCAATTTGATCAATAACACGCTGGTCACGCTGGCTCATCCCAACCGTATCAATCATGACCCACTGCTTGCCGTGAAGGCGGCCCAGCAGATCATCGACCGGCTGCTCAGCATCAAGGGCGTACATGGGGGTATCCAACAGGCGTGCGTAAATCCTGAGCTGCTCATGGGCGCCGATACGAAAGCTATCCGTGGTGACCAGCGCGACAGGGCGTGTGCCATGTCGCATCACAAAGCGCGCCGCAAGCTTTGCGGTGGTCGTGGTTTTGCCTATTCCGGTAGGACCGACCAAGGCGACGATGCCCGTTTGGTCAAAAAAACTGGCCTCGTCATTTAACACATGAAGCCTGCTTGTCAGCTGCTGGCGCAGCCAATCAAGCGGTTGCTCACTTTCAGGGCCAAGCGCTTTCAATGATGCTGGCAGACCCGCGAGTACTTCATCGCCAAGCTCGGCGCTAAAGCCAACTCGCGTCAACAACTGAGAAAGCCGCGCGCGCGTATCGGAGGCTTGTTGCACCGACTCGGCGGGCCGAGGCGCCTGCTGGCTCGTTACCTGTTGGTTAGTTAAAAGCGCGCGCATATCTTGCATTTCACGCAGTAGGCGCTCACTCATGGCCTGAAGAGGGTCCGTCGCTGTAGCGGGTTCTACCGTACTTGCGGTTACCTCTAACGCGGCGTCGACAGGCTCGACAGCCTCATCGGCCATCGCCATGATTTCAACGCCGTCATCAGTACGGCGGTTCGCCAAAATTAGCGCATCATCTCCCAGCGTTTCACGCACCTGGCGCATGACATCACGACTGTTTGCTCCCGTAAAACGCCTAACGCTCATGTCTTACCTTTTGTTTGTACACATAGCTGACACGTTCGCTGCTTGCGGTCATGGTTAGCGGCCACCCACTGTGGTGGTCACACGCAGCGTGCGGTCATCCGGAATTTCTGCTTGTGACATGACCACAAGATGCCGCAAACGACGGCGCAAAAAGCGTGATAGCACGCCACGCAGCGAGTGCTGAACCACCAATACCGGTGCCTCCCCGCTACTTTCATGCTGCTCCAGAGCCTGCTGCGCCTGATCCATCAAGGTTTCAGCCAAGCCTGGCTCCATCGCGCCATTCCCGTTCATCGCCTGTATCAGTACCTGCTCCAGTTGGGCATCCAGCCCCATCACATTGAGGGTTTCCTGTCCGGCAAACCACTGCTGCGTAATGGCCCGGCCTAATGCAATACGCACCAGCGCGGTAAGCTCATTAGGATCTTTTTGCTGACCGGCATGCTCTGCCAGGGTGTCCAGAATCGTGCGCATGTCACGAATAGACACATCCTCTTCCAGCAGATTCTGCAAAATACGTTGCAGAATGGTCAGAGAAATTGCCTTGGGCACTACTTCTTCTACCAGTGATTTCTGCTCTTCGCCCAGCTTGTCGAGCAGCTTCTGGACCTCCTGGCGGCCCAGCATTTCGGGTGAATGTCGATGTAGCAAATGATTAAGGTGAGTCGCAATAACGGTACTGGCATCGACCACAGTATAGCCATACACCTGGGCGTGCTCACGCTGATTGGTGTCGATCCAAACCGCGGGTAAACCAAAGGCAGGGTCGTGAGTGGCAGTCCCTTGCAGTTCCCCAGAGACCTGCCCCGGGTCAATGGCGAGCCACTTGCCTGTCTGCGCTTCGGCGCGACCTATTTCAGCGCCTTTCATGGAGAGCACGTAGGTATTAGGCGGCAGTTCCAGGTTGTCGCGGATATGCACCACCGGTGGCAGGAAACCGACCTCCTGAGCAAACTTTTTACGCACGCTTTTAATACGCCCCAGAAGCTCGCCTTTTTGGCGGGCATCGACCAGTGGGATTAAACGATGGCCCACTTCAAGTCCAAGGGTATCGACCAGATGGACATCTTCCCAGCTGGCCTCAGGAGTTTCCTGGGTAACAGGTGCTTCTGTAGCGATCTCCTCTTTCACTTGGACTTTCTGATTGTGACGCATCAAGAGCCAAGCCAAACCGCCCAGCAGTGCGGTAAAAAACAGAAAGACAAAGTTCGGCATGCCCGGCACCAGGCCCAGCAGCCCCATAACCGCGGCCGCCAGAATCATCACCTGAGGGTTCACGAACAGTTGGCTGATCATTTGCTGGCCAACATCCTGCTCGGTATTAACGCGCGATACCGTTACACCAGCCGCGGTGGAAATGACCAGTGCCGGAATCTGAGCGACCAGGCCGTCGCCAATCGTTAGCAGCGTATAAGTACGGCCCGCATCGGCGAAGCTCATATCGTGCTGCATCATACCAATCAACAGGCCACCGATAATATTAACCACCATGATGACCAGACCCGCCATGGCATCACCGCGTACAAACTTACTGGCACCGTCCATCGAGCCATAAAAGTCGGCTTCCTGGGCGACTTCTGAACGACGCTTTTTGGCTTCTTCTTCACCAATCAAGCCAGCATTTAAATCGGCATCAATGGCCATCTGCTTGCCAGGCATTGCATCCAGCGTAAAACGTGCGCCGACCTCAGCAATTCGCCCAGCGCCCTTGGTGATCACCATGAAATTGATAATGACCAGTATCAAGAAGACCACTAGGCCAACGGCAAAATTACCCCCTACCAGAAAGGTACCAAACGCTTCGATGACCTTACCGGCCGATGCGCCGCCCGCGTAGCCATCCATCAATACTACCCGCGTTGAGGCGACGTTAAGCGAAAGACGCAGTAGCGTGGTAAATAGCAAAACAGCAGGAAACGCAGCAAAATCCAAAGGCTTTTCGGCAAACATGCTGACCAACAACACCATGATGGCCAAGGCGATGTTAAAGGTGAACAGCATATCCAGCGCAAAGGGCGGCAAGGGCAGGATCATCATGCCCAAAATCATTAAAATCAGCACCGGCCCGGCAAGCAGCTTCATGCGTACCTCGCCCATCCAGCCACGCTGAGAGACCAGTTGGTTTAAACCTTTCATGGCGGTGCCTCATTGCCACTGGCCTGACGGCCAGGGGTTTGCATTTCCGGGGGTACCGGCAGATTATCGGGAGTTGGGGGCACCTCGCCTCCTTGTTGTCCAACATGCTTTAAGCGGTAAGCCCACGCCATCACTTCTGCCACCGCTGTATAAAGCTCGGCAGGCACTTCGGCCTCTAGATCCACATGATGATAAAGGGCGCGCGCCAGCGGTGCAGCCTCCAAGCGAGGAACGCCTGCCTCTATGCCCAGCTCGCGTATTTTTACCGCAACGGCATCCGCCCCTTTGGCCACCAGTCGCGGTGCTCCCATGCTGCCCTCTTGATACATCAAGGCCACGGCATAATGCGTTGGGTTGGTAATAATAACGTCGGCCTCTGGCACCTTGCTCATCATTCTACCCCGAGCCATCGTCTGCTGCTG
Organism: Halomonas sp. AOP7-E1-9; assembly: GCF_052376035.1. Classification (NCBI taxonomy): domain Bacteria; kingdom Pseudomonadati; phylum Pseudomonadota; class Gammaproteobacteria; order Oceanospirillales; family Halomonadaceae; genus Halomonas; species Halomonas sp. AOP7-E1-9. The sequence continues at coordinate 43,743 of NZ_JBQSVC010000010.1, read as the reverse complement.
TTGACGAATGCGTCCTTTAACATGGGGGTCACCTTCTGACTCTTTATGCTCGCGCTTCACCTCTTCTTTACTCATGCGCAGCTTCTTGGCGTTACTCCACAGCTGAAAAGGTACATCGATAAGAATGACGATCATTAGCGACAGTACGACCAAACCAGCCGCCTGGGCCGCCATATTAAGCGCACTGACCAGTGCTTGATGCACGGGCTGATCCATTAGCGCTAAAAACTTACCCAGGTTGAGATACAAAAACGTCCCGGCCACGCTACCCACCAGCACCGACTTGGCAATCGCTTTCGCCAGCTCAATCAACGCTTGGGTCGAAAATATCCGCTTAACCCCTGCGATAGGGTTTAGCTTGGAGAGCTTGGGCTGCATGGACTTTGCGGATATCAGCCACCCCCCCAGTAAGGCAGGAGCCGTTAACGCAATGACCGCCAGCAGTAGAAATAGCGGCATCATGGTAAACAGCGTCCGCTGCCCCAGGTTTAGCGCATTGACCAGCATGGGCATCTCTTCCATGGCTTGGCGCCGGTCAAACATGAAAGCCTGCTCCATGACCATTCCCAACTGGTCATAAAAAATCTGCCCCATGCCCCATAACCCACCGACACCGCCCAGCAGCAGCAAAAACGTGGTTAGCTCACGCGACCGAGGTACCTGCCCCTCTTCACGCGCTTTGCTTTTGCGCCTGGGCGTGGCCTCTTCGGTCTTTTCCTGATCGCTATCGTTATCTGCCATGCTACATCCGGCTTAGCGTGCGTGGCGCACCATAAAGTCAGCCGCCCCAAGGGACGGCTGAACAAAACGCTTATATTGCCAGATACGGCTTTTTACAATGCTCTAATAACGCCGCATTAAAAGCCCAATTCGTCCAATAAGTCGTCCACCTGATCCTGACCAGTGACGATATCGGGCGCACTCTCCTTGATTTGCGGGCCGTTCAACAAATCCTCTTTACGTCGTGCACTGTCGTTTTTCCACTGATCTTCGGCCTTGCGCTGCATCGATTCGCGTACCTGAGCACCCGGTACGTTGTCGATCAGCACCTGAACAAGCTGATATTCGATCTCACGGATCACGTCCATCATTTTCTTGATCACCTGGCCGGTCAGATCCTGGAAGTCCTGAGCCATCATGATTTCAAGAAGCTCTTTACTCGTCGCCGCCGTCATCGTAGGCACATCGCTTAAGTAGCTGCGCGTATCCTTAACGAGCGCCTTGGCATCTTCCAGATCCTTGGGCGCTTCAAACCACTCAGCCCACTGCTTATCAAGCCCTTCAGCACGCTCAGAGAGTTCATCCTGAAGTGGCTGAGCACGATCAATCGCATTCAATGCGCGGTCGGCTGCCTGCTCGGTCATCGTGGCAACATAGTGCAGCCGATCTCGCGCATCAGGAATGGCTTCAGCCGCTTTTTCGATCTCTTTATCCAATCCCAGCTCGCGCATATTATCGCGTAGCATGCGAGTAAGCTTGCCGATGCGATGAATTAGCTCTTCAGCGCCTTCCTCGGATAGCGGGCTAGAGTCGATCTGCTCATTCTGACTCATGGTATTATCTCCTCGCTCACCAGGCCCTTCGGCCCAGCCGCTTTATTTACCCATTTTTTCGAAGATTTTATTAAGCTTCTCTTCAAGGGTAGCCGCGGTAAATGGCTTAACGACGTAGCCGTTAGCACCCGCTTGAGCGGCCGCGATAATATTTTCTTTCTTGGCTTCTGCCGTTACCATCAATACCGGCAAATGCTTCAAGCCGTCATCCTGACGAATTTCCTTGAGCATTTCCAAACCGTCCAGGTTAGGCATATTCCAGTCAGAAACAACAAATTCAAAATCACCTGCACGCAGCTTATTAAGCGCGTCCTGACCATCTTCTGCTTCATCGACATTGGTAAAACCCAGCTCTTTAAGCAGGCTACGTACAATCCGGCGCATGGTAGGAAAGTCGTCGACTACCAAAAAGCTCATGTTCTTGTCGGCCATTGCTCATCCTCTTATCAATTCACGTCTTGATGACGAGTTATATAGTCAGGGTTAAAAAGCTTCCCACTCTGCGTGGTCGCTGTGGGTTGGCGTTGATCGTGGCGCGGAGGCCGCCGGTAAACTTTTTTCCGCAGCGCGAGGCGGCGTAGAATTCGTTTGCTTAGGCAATGAAGTGCGCTGAGGCGTCTGAGATCCTAGCAACTTAAAGACGGCAACCGCCTGCTCTAACTGATTGGCCTGCTCTTCCAATGAGGCAGCAGCCGAGGAAGCTTCCTGGACAAGGGCAGCGTTTTGCTGGGTGACCTGATCCATCTGCCCAACCGCATGGCTCACCTGCTCAATGCCATCGCTTTGCTCCTGTGAAGCGGCCGATATCTCATCCATGATGTCAGTCACACGGCGCACGGCAGTGACAACGTCTGACATGGTAGAACCTGCTTGCTCCACGAGCGTTGAGCCTTGCTTAATCTGGCTCACCGAGGCATCAATTAGCGTTCTGATTTCCTTGGCAGCATCGGCACTACGACTAGCAAGATTGCGCACTTCACCCGCCACCACCGCAAAGCCACGACCCTGCTCACCGGCACGTGCAGCCTCCACTGAGGCATTCAGTGCGAGGATATTGGTTTGAAACGCAATGGAGTCAATAACACTGGTGATATCGGCCACTTTTTGCGAACTTGTCGATATACCATGCATCGTTTGAACCACTTGGCTGACCACTTGGCCACCGTGCTCAGCAGTTGTCGAGGCATCTGCCGCCAGCGTGCTGGCTTGACGCGAATTATCTGCGTTCTGCTTCACGGTGGCCGTCATCTCTTCCATGCTGGCTGCGGTTTCCTCAATGGCCGCCGCTTGCTGCTCCGTACGTGAGGAAAGGTCGGCATTGCCGCTAGCGATTTCCCGCGTACCATAGTGGATTTCAGAACTGCCCTCTCGGACCCGAGCAACAATCCCCGTCAGGTTTTGCTGCATGGTGGCCATCGCCGAAAACAGGCGACCAATCTCGTTATTGCCCGCCTCAGGTAGTGGTTGGGTAAGATCCGCTTCGGCAATTTTATTTAACCGTTTAACCGCATCGTTTAAGGGCGTCGTCACGGTGCGGCGTAAGCCAATATAAATGGCAAGCGTAACCAGCAACGCTATACCCAATGCAATGGTGCTAACCAGTTTAAAAAAGTTGCCTTGGGCGTGCGCCTCTTGGCCAATACCATCAACCAGCTGGAAGCCATACTCAACGAACGCCGTCGTGCTGGCTGCAAGGCTCATCAGCGGTTCACTTAACGCATCGCGCAGGTCGTTATAGGTATTCATATCCATCTGCTCAAAGCTTTCGTGCTGCTGCTTTACCAATGTCATAACGGCGCGAAAACTTTCGATTAACTCACTTCCTAACACTTCACCCTGCGGCGTACGAGGAGTCGCCACAAAGTTCTCAAAACGCATCTCGGCACGCTCAATACGCTCGGCGGCAATCGCCAACTGCTCGTTGGTTTGGCTCATCTGGCCAACCATTAAGTAGTTTGAAGCCACCTCCATAGCCAGCATGGCCTGGTTGAGTAGCGAATCGGCCCGATTAATCTCATTCAACTGAGCGCTACTGATAAGCCCGTAAGTCGCCAGATTTTCCTGTGATCGTTCCTCTGATAGAAAACTGATGCTCGCCAGTATGATAATCAGCATGGTAAAACACAGTAATGCTGCCACAACAGCCGCATGGATACTCAGGTTACGCAGTAAACGTGTCATTCGATCATCCCCTTCGCCAAGCATTTTTATAGTAAAAAGGTTTATACCCGCTGGGAGCGACCCGAGGCAGCTACCATTGCCATCAACCGGGCGGGAATATCATCGAGTGCCGCAACTTCCACGGCGCCCCCCACGGCTATCGCTTCACGCGGCATACCAAAGACCACACACGTCGCCTCGTTTTGGGCAACGGTAGGCGCGCCAGCCTGGCGCATTTCCAAAAGCCCCGCAGCCCCATCTTTGCCCATGCCGGTTAGAATCACCCCGATGGCGTTACGCCCAGCCTGTTCAGCGGCGGAATGAAACAGTACATCGACGGATGGCCGGTGCCGGTTGACCGGCGGCCCGTTGTCCAGGCGTGCCACATAGTTTGCTCCGCTGCGTACGAGCTTTAAGTGCTGGTCGCCAGGGGCAATGTAGGCGTGGCCCGGCAGCATACGTTCACCATCAGTCGCCTCTTTGACGGTTATTCGACACAACCGATCCAGGCGCTCGGCAAACGAGCGCGTAAACCCTCCCGGCATATGCTGGGTGATCAAAATGGCAGGGGAGTTGGCAGGCAACGGCTCTAATACCGCACGGATGGCTTCCGTGCCGCCCGTGGATGCGCCGATGATAATCAGCTTTTCGCTTGAGACTAACGGCGCTTTTAACTGTGCAGGCGGTGGAGCATTTTTATGGCGCGCCTGACGCGGCCGTGAACGTGCGGCCGCACGCAGCTTTTCGGCGATTTCATTGGCGTACTCCATCATGCCATGCCGAATACCCAGGCTTGGTTTGGCCACAAAGTCCAGCGCGCCAAGCTCAAGTGCACGCAGCGTGATTTCCGAACCGCTTTGCGTGAGCGATGACACCATCAAGACCGGCATGGGCCGCAGGCGCATCAGGCGTTCCAGAAAATCGAGCCCATCCATGCGCGGCATTTCAACGTCAAGCGTGAGCACATCAGGGTTGTGTTGCTTAATTAAATCCCTGGCAACCAGTGGATCAGGCGCCACGGCAACCACTTCCATGTCCGGCTGAGAGTTGATAATTTCGGTTAACAAATCACGAATCAGCGCCGAGTCATCGACACACAATACTTTGATCTTGGCAGCGCTCAATGCACGCCTCCTTTGCAGTTAATGCCGGGTATACTGCCTTGTTTGCACGGATAACCACGCATTAGGCGTATGAAAAGCACGAAAATGGTTCCATTAAGCCCGCGTGTATACCGTCTGGCCCCGCAGCTTGAACGCATCACTAATATACGAAAAGTTTTCAGAGTGGCCGGCAAACAGCAGGCCATCCGGCTTCATAAGGGGCGCAAACCGCTTAAGAATCTTTGCCTGCGTCTCTTTATCGAAATAGATCATGATATTTCGACAAAAAATGGCATCAAACGGGCCTTTAATCGGCCACTGTGTCGACAGCAGATTAAGTGGCATAAACTCAACCAGCTCGGAAACTTCCGGGCGCACACGAGCGAGACCCTGTTGCTGCCCGGTGCCCTTCTGAAAAAAGCGCTTTACACGGGCTTCGTCTAATTTGCGCACCTGCTCTTGCGGATAAATACCGAGGCGCGCACGGCTTAGGGCATCGGTATCTATATCGGTGGCAATAACTTTCGCCTGCGCGGCTTTCGGCCCTAACGTTTCTAACAGCGTCATGGCCAATGAATAAGGCTCTTCCCCTGTTGAGGCAGCCGAGCACCAAATAGTGAACGGACCTTGCTTATGGCGAAGATGCTCTGCCAGAAGAGGGAAATGGTGCGCCTCGCGAAAAAACGCGGTCAGATTAGTCGTCAGCGCATTGGTAAACGCCTCCCACTCTTTTGCGTCAGGCTGACGCTCCAGACGCAACAGGTAATCGGTAAAACGCGTCAAGCCATGATGCCGAAGGCGCTTGGCTAACCGGCTATAAACCATCTCGCGTTTATGCTCGGCCAACACGATGCCAGCACGCTGGTAAATAAGCTCTCGTATTCGTAAGAAATCCGCATCCGTGAGCATCAGATCTCGTTCAATCTGATGACTAGACGCCCACTGATTGGCGTCGACACCTGGTTCGCGTTGTTCGCTCAAAATTCTTCCCATTCCTCTACAGGTGTCGCTTGTCGCTGCACAGCAGGCGCGGCTACTTTGTTGCGCGCTGCGGGGCTGGCAAGCGTTGTTGCTTGTTTAGCAGGTAACGTGTTCGCCAAGGCAACAGGGCGTTCTGGGCTCTTCTGGTTAAGCCGAACGGCTTCAACCGATAACGCCAGCAGGCTTGCCTGTTGCTCTAACGCGGCAGCCGCGCGGGCGGTTTCCTGGACTCGAACAGCATTTTGCTGCGTTGCTTGATCCATTTCGGCGACTGCCTGGTTTACCTCCGCAATACCACTGCTTTGCTCTTCAGACGCTGCCGAAATTTCGTGCATGATATTGGTAATACTGCGTGCCGCCTCAGCGACCTCACTGATCGCGGCTTCTGCTTTTTCAACCAGCCCAGCGCCCGCATTGACTTCCTTGTTAGAACCGTCAATCAACCCTCGAATTTCCTGGGCAGCGCCGGCGCTTTGTCCGGCTAAATTATGCACTTCTTCGGCCACCACGGCAAAGCCACGCCCATGTTCGCCGGCGCGCGCCGCCTCCACCGAGGCATTCAGCGCCAGGATGTTGGTTTGGAAAGCTATCGAGTCGATGGTATTGATGATATCGGCCATCTTTTGAGAGCTTTGGGTAATGCGTTGCATATTGTCTACCAACTGCGCCATTAGCTCGCCCGTTTGAGAAACCCGAGTAGAGTTATTATCGGCGAGTCGGCGGGCTTCTTGAGCGTTGTCGCTATTCTGACGTACGGTAGCCGTCATCTCTTCCATACTGGAGGCCGTTTGCTGTAGCGAAGCAGCCTGTTGCTCGGTACGTGAAGAGAGCGCTTCATTACCTGTCGCAATATCTTGTGCGGCAGGCGTTACGATATCTATCCCGCCTTTTACGTCGCCAATAATGCTGCTTAAGCTTTTACGCATGGCATTAAGCCCATCAAGTAGCTGGCCCACTTCATCGTGCTGACGCTTGGGCGCGGAAGCCGCCAGGTTACCGCCCGCGATTTGCAGCGTAAAACGTGATGCGCCCTTTAGGGGACGTATAATTGCGCGGAAGGTTAACCAACCAATCGCTATCAGCAGCGCCAACCCAACCCCCAGCACCACCGCTTGCGTTGCGATAATGGTGTTTTGCGCGTGCTGGGCATCAACCGCCATTTGTTCAGCCGCTTGCTGTTTTTGCTCAATGAGCTGATTCACGCTTTCAGAAAGTGCCCGCCCCTCATCAGACATGACGCTGATGACGGCGTCCAGCCCAGTAAACGCTTGGTAGGTCTCTTCGGCTTGCAGCACACGGGCCACCTGACCCATTCCCTCCTCAAGAAAGGCCTGAAGTTGATCGTTAAACGCACTGGCAAGCGGCGTGTTATTGACCGCACGGGTGTAATAGCCCTGCCATACGGTGGCTACTTCTTCAGCACGCTGCTCAATGGTTTCACCTATTTCAAAACGCTGATTGATCAACTCCATACGCTCTGGTTCAATCATTCCCTGGCGCGTATTGGCGATCATTTGGTCAATTTGTTGCAGCCTGACGACATCGCGCAAGCCATCGCTATTAAGCCTCTCAAGCCGGTCACTCGACGCGTTAAGGCCGTAAAGCCCCAAGCCACCGCTAACCAACAGCAACGCCGCGGCGACCACGATCATGCCCACCAGTTTGGCACGAATGGTATTAAACTGAATCCTTTTCAGCCGCTGGCCGATACCGCGCTGACGCAGACGCCCCTTGTCCAGGTAGAGATGCTTGTTACGCCCTTCCCGTATTTCAGCATAAGCCTGTTCAGCATGCTTTATGGCCTCACGTGAGGCTTGAACACGCACCGAGGCGTAACCCACCACCTGCTCGTTTTCAATAATTGGCGTTACGCTGGCGTCCACCCAGTAGTGATCACCATTTTTACAGCGATTTTTAACCAACCCACGCCAGGTATCTCCGCCCTGTACGGTTTGCCAAAAATTCTCAAACGCGGCAGGCGGCATATCCGGATGGCGAACCAGGTTATGCGGAGCACCTATCAACTCGTCATGCGTGTAGCCACTTATCTCAATAAATGCCGGGTTCGTGTACGTAATACGACCTTTTAAATCCGTACGAGAGACCAGAAAATCGTCTTCTTTTAGCTCGATTTCACACTGCGAAATGGGTTGGTTATTGCGCATTTAGGGGCCTTATTGTTCAGTTCTTAAACTATCGTTGTTTATAGCGTTTGCTATTAAAATGCTTCCCAGGCTTCTGTTTCCACCTTTCTTGAAGCAGTGCCGATAGAAAGAGGCTTGGAAGTGACGGACGCGACAGGCCCCGCCGTGGATGAGGCGGATACAGGCGTTGGGTTATGAGCAACCTGAAAACGCTCAACGGTATTTCTTAACCGCGCCGCTTCGTCTTCAAGCTCATTGGCATTATGTGCCGCATGTTGAACAAGCTGAGCGTTCTGCTGAACCACTTGATCCATTTGTGCAACCGCTTGGTTAACCTGAGCAATACCGTTGCTCTGTTCTTCAGAGGCTGCAGCAATTTCATCCATGATATCGTTGACCCGCTGCACTGCATCCACCAGCGCCTGCATGGTCTCACCTGCCTGATTGACCCGCTGCGTGCCGGTCTCTACTTTACCCAACGAGGTATCAATGAGCGTACGAATCTCCTTCGCCGCGTTAGCGCTGCGACTGGCCAGGCTACGCACTTCCTGAGCGACCACAGCAAACCCCTTGCCATGCTCACCCGCACGGGCAGCCTCTACCGATGCGTTAAGCGCCAGGATATTGGTTTGAAACGCAATATTATCAATCAACGTGATGATATCGGCCACTTGATGAGAGCTGGCATTGATATCCTGCATGGTTTCAACAATGCCGCTCACTTCTTCACCGCTTCGCCTCGCTGTTAACGTAGCATTTTGCGCAAGCTGGCTAGCCTGACGTGCGTTATCGGCATTGTGGCCCACCGTTGAGGCAAGCTGTTCCATACTGGAGGCGGTCTCTTCAAGCGAAGAGGCCTGCTGTTCAGTACGCGAGGAGAGGTCGTTATTACCGCTGGCAATCTGTTGAGAGCGCGCATAAATGGACGACCCACTGCCACGCACAACGCTCACTGTTTCTGATAAAGAAGCCTGCATATGCGCCATCGCAACGTATAGCCGACCTATTTCATTATTGCCCGGTGCCGAGATCTGCTGGCTTAAATCGCCCTGCGCCATGCGTTCGAAATAGCCAACCAAACGATCCAGTGGCTTAAGTACATTGACCGTCACGCCCCAAATCACCACCACGACGGTCGTCACTGTGATCACCACAATGGCGATAAGCGCCCAGCGAATGCGGCCGGTAAAGTCCGAGAATTCAGCCTGTTGAACGCTGCCATCACTGGCGGCCTGCATGATGGCTGCCCCATGCTGAAGAGCATAAAAACCGATGCCACAGGCCACAATCACCAGTAACGAAAAGGAAGCAAGCACCAGCCCCCAACTGAGCCGCACGGTCATGTTTCCCAACATCTGCCGCATTAGCTGTGTCACAATGTTTTCTCCAAACACAACGTCACTCGCAGGCGCATTCCTTGGCGCTAGAGGGGCCGTTCAACTTGGGAAGACACGTTCCGTGTGGCCTTTTTAGTACAAAGTAGCGGCAGTCGCCTTAACGATTGCTGGTGCTATCCACCAATGCCATCTCTTCACTGGTAAGCAGCTTATCGATATCGACAAGTACCAGCATGCGGTCATCCAGGCTGCCAAGACCGCTCAGGAAATCAGACGACAGGGTGACGCCAAATTCAGGCGCCGGTTTAATTTGCTCAGGGTTTAATGTCATGACGTCAGAAACGCCATCGACCACGATACCCACGACGCGATCGGCGACGTTAACCACAATCACCACGGTCTGGCCGCCGTACTCCACGTTGTCAAGATGGAATTTGATACGCAGATCGACAATCGGCACAATCACGCCGCGCAGATTGGTAACCCCTTTAATAAAGTCAGGCGCATTGGCAATACGCGTTACATTTTCGTAACCGCGAATCTCCTGTACCTTCAAAATATCAATGGCGTACTCTTCTTCGCCTAATGAAAATACTAAAAACTCACGGTTTTCAGCTTCATCCGCGGCGAGAACCGCCTCATTATTTGCTTGACTCATGACGGCTCAGCCTCCTTATAAAAAGAGATAGGTTGATTATTAATCACTTTGCTCGCTTCTTTCTTGACCCTGCTCAAGCGATGCAGTCCTGTGATATCCAAAATTAGCGCTACGCTGCCATCCCCCAGGATGGTTGCCGCCGAAATCCCCGGCACCTTGCGGTAATTGTCTTCAAGGTTTTTCACCACTACCTGCTGCTGCCCAACCAGCTCATCAACCAGCATGGCGTAACGACGCCCTTCGCCCTGCACAATGACCGCGATACTCTGGGTAGGATCCGTAATGGCGTTTTCCACATCCAGAACTTCATGAACCGCAATAACAGGCAGATACTCGTCGCGTACCTTTAAGACAACGTCGTCTCCGGCCATCGCGTACATCTCGCCCTTGGTTGGCTGTAACGATTCAAGCACGGTAGAAAGCGGCAGAATAAACGTCTCCCCACCGACCTTAATCGACATGCCATCCAGTATCGCAAGCGTTAACGGCAGCACGATCCGCGTGTTGGTGCCTTCGCCTTTTTTGGACTGGATCTCAACACGACCGCCCATTCCCTGAATATTACGTTTAACCACATCCATACCCACACCACGCCCCGAGACGTCGGTCACGGCCTCAGCGGTTGAAAAGCCTGGCGCAAAAATAAGTTGGTAAACGTCTTCGTCGCTCATGGTGTCAGAGACGCTAAGGCCATTTTCACGTGCCTTGGCTAGCAGTCGCTCACGATCCATTCCGGCGCCATCATCGCGCACCTCAATCAGGATGTTACCGCCCTGATGGCGAGCAGAAAGTACGAGCTTGCCAATACGGGGCTTGCCAAGCGCTTCGCGCTTATCCGGCATTTCAATGCCGTGATCAAGGCTATTACGCACCAGGTGAGTTAAGGGATCGGTAATCCGCTCAACCAGACTCTTGTCAAGCTCCGTGGACTTACCCTCGGTCACAAGCTCTATCTCTTTACCCAGCTTGCCCGCGGTATCGCGAACAACACGCGGAAAACGGCTAAACACGAATTCCATGGGAATCATGCGGATCGACATGACCGCTTCTTGCAAGTCTCGGGCATTACGCTGCAAAAGGCTCATGCCATTTTGAAGCGAGCTGTTGCCCACCGACTGATCGTCCAAATCGCTAACCGTTTGATCAAGCATCGACTGGGTAATGATTAGCTCGCCCACCAGATTGATAATCTGGTCGACTTTATCCACCGAAACGCGAATGGAAGAGGACTCGGCGGCCGCCTTTTTCGACTTAGCACTGCTATCGGGCGTCTTTTTGGCCTCTGCAGGTGGGCGCGCAGCTTCTGGTGCAGGCGTTGTAGGCTCCGGTGTTACTGGAGCAGGAGCAGGCGGCGGCGTGCTTTTAGCCTCCTCTTGTGCAGTTGCAGGGGCACCACTCGCTACACGAATCTCAATCTGCTCTGGTTCAATGATGAAACACATGACGGCTTCAATATCGTCAGCGCTGACATCGCCACTCAGTATGACTTCGTAACATTTCTCATCGCCAGACTGCGACTGAACATCGCCCAGCTGCTCAAGCTCTTCAACCAGCAACGTACGCTCTTTTTCAACCACATTAAGCAGGGCGACAATCAGCTGGTTTTGACCGGCTGAGGCTTTCGCTGGTTCTTCAGCCTGGACGACCGGTGCAGGTGCCGCTGCCTCCACCGGCGCATCCAATGTTTGACCAATTTCTTCCAGAGCTATCTGCTGTAATACTTGGCAAATTCTTTCGTACGCCTCTTGATTGGGCGCTTCCTCGTTGCGATAGGCATCGAGTTGCTCATGCATGATGTCTTTAGCCTCTAAAAAGGTATCCACGAGCTCGGCACGCAGTACAAGCTCCCCTTTACGTGCATGATCCAGCAGATTTTCGAGTATATGCGTTGTCTTTTGTAGCACGCTAAAGCCGAAGGTACCTGCTCCACCTTTGATCGAGTGCGCCGCGCGGAAAATAGCGTTTAGCTGCTCAATGTCGGGATTATCGACATTGAGCTCCAGCAAGTGCTGCTCCATATCAGCAAGCAACTCTTCAGCCTCTTCAAAAAAGGTGTCAAAAAAATCCGCTATATCCATGCACCACTCCACTCTAACGTCATATTTTTGTCACAAGCCAACGCTAATCCGACGCATTTGTCGGCAGGGGCTCTTGCGTTAAGTCTTCGACCAGGTCATCCGCAGAAGCAGGCAGCGTGGCATCAGAACTCATCGTTCCCGGGTTGCGAATCGCCTCTGCGATTTCGGGTAGCAAGACGACAAGTTCAATACGGCGATTAACCGGATCTCGAGGATCCGTATCGGGTAACACGACACGGTTAGCAAAGCCTGATACGCGCAGCAGTTGATCAGGATCAAGCCCTCCGGTCACCAGCTCGCGGCGCGAGGCATTGGCACGATCATTAGAGAGTTCCCAGTTGCTATAGCCCCGATATCCTCCGGCATAGGGCACGTTATCGGTATGTCCACTAATACTAAGATCGTTAGGCAATTCGTTAAGTAACGGCGCAATCGTACGCAGTAAATTGCGCATATACGGGGCCACCTGATCACTGCCCAACTCAAACATTGGGCGTTGCTCGGTATCCAGCAGTTGGATACGAAGCCCTTCACGGGTTAAATCAAAGCGCATTTGCCTGCGTAGCTGACGCAGTTCGGGGTCTGCCTCAATGGCGCGTTCGATGCGCTCCTGTAGATCGGTGAAGAAACGTCGCTCCTGCATGCTTGGCCGGGTCTGCTGCATGGTATCGATGCGCGCCCTTTCACCATCACTGTGTGTCGGGTCCGGGCCACCACCAGGGATAACCCTGGTACTGCCTGATTGATCACCACCGGTGATTGCCGTCACCAGTGGCGTACTGAAATATTCCGCCACGCCGCGCCGCGTTTCTTCACTGGAGACACTTAAAATCCACATTACCAGGAACAGCGCCATCAGCGCGGTCATGAAATCCGCTAGAGCAATTTTCCAGGCGCCGCCGTGATGCGCATGCACCACCTTTTTACGCCGGATAATAATCGGGCGCTTTTCACCGCCCTTACTCATGCAGTACCGCCCTTCCTGGCATTTTTCACATACTCTTCAAGCTCGAAAAAAGTTGGACGCTCGGCGGTATACAGCGCTTTACGGCCAAACTCAACGGCCAGCTGAGGTGCGTAGCCGTGCAAACTTGCCAATAATGTTATCCGAATGCATTGCATCATCTTTTCTGCTTCCTGGGCTTGCCGACCGGCGAAGCTGGCAATGGGGTTAATAAAGCCGTAACCCAACAAAATACCCAGGAAGGTTCCCACCAGCGCGTGGGCAATCATTTCACCCATCTGTTGCGCAGTGGCATCCGCATAGGTCAATGCCTTGATGACCCCCATTACTGCCGCCACGATGCCGAAGGCGGGCATGGCATCGCCCACTTTTGCAATCGCATCGACGGGGACATGAGCCTCTTGTTCAAATACTTCGATTTCGTGCAGCATCAGCTCATCAATTTCCATAGGCTCCATGCCGCCACTCACCATCAAGCGCAGATAGTCCGTCAAGAACGTCATGACATGCGGATCAGCTAATACAGTAGGATGCTCTTGAAACAGGGGACTTTCTTGAGGGTTGTCAATATCTCGCTCTATGCCCAGCATTCCTTCACGGCGGATTTTTGACAATAGCTTGTACTGCATTGCCATCACTTCCATGTAAAATGCTTTGTTATATTTTTTTGCTCCCCTGAGTCTGGGCAGTAGTTTGAAGGTGGCTTTAATCGCTTTGATGTTGTTGGCAGCGATAAATGAGCCAACACCAGCACCACCGATAATGACTAGCTCAAGTGGTTGGTACAGAGGGCCTAGACTGCCACCTGCCAACACATAGCCACCAAATACACATAACAAAACGACTACATAGCCTAAAAGTATCAGCACAAGCAGGGTCCTTGCGGTGTTTCAGTATTAAGTAGGGAACCAAAACTTAGCCATCTGTTCGGATGGTTGAGTGGCGTTCCGGCTCAAGTACAAATTAGCTTTATCATACCAGGGCTAATGTACAGTCTAATTAAAAAGTAACGCCGCCTTTTAACGCTATCTATTCGTTAAAGGCGCATTTGATAATTCTTTTACCCTTCACTGATGCCGTGGCTATCTTCCTTGGCTTGCTGCGCCTTACGGGTTTTACCTGCCCGCGATGGCGGCTGACAAATACCACAGATATAGTCGTGGGCCGGGCTATGGGCATGAGCCACAAACTGCCCACCACAGCGGGTACAACGGCTAAACTCAAGCAGGTCGCTTTCAAAAAAGCGCACTAACGTCCAGGCACGCGTCAAACCCAATACGGGCTCGGCGCCCTCCAACATCATCTGCTCGTTGTAAAGTCGATAGGCTTTTACAAACGCTTCGATTCTCTCGCAGCAGGTGTCTCGCAGCAGACTGGCGTAGATATTGTAAAAAAGCGATGAATGAACATTGGGCAGCCAGGTAATAAACCAGTCGGTCGAAAACGGCAGCATGCCCTTGGGCGGCGACATCCCACAGACTTCTTTATAAAGCTTGATTAGGCGCGTACGGCTTAATTCGGTTTCCGTTTCCAACACCTGCAAGCGTGCGCCCAGCTCAATCAGCTCAATTGCCAGCTGCACTTGGTGCATTTCATCCACCAGGCTTTTCTGGGTCACCCCTTATCTCCTGATAATGACTCAAATGTATCGCCAGCTAACAGCAGCGAAGCGTGTAGACCGGCGAGTCCCTGATCGCGCGGATTCTCAGTGATCTGGCGTAACCGCTGAGCACTCGTCTGGCTGAATCGACATATCAGCTGGTTAGTACGCGCCAACTTCGTCAACTGGCGAGCACTCAGCGAAGACAGCAGTTCAGCGACGTCATTATCTATTTTCAAACGAAATAGTGCTGTCTCGCGGTCTTCACTTAACAGGCGCTGCGCGAGAAGCAAATAGGCTAAATTTATTTCTTCAATTTCATCGAGATAATTGGTGTGACTCATAATGTTCCATCAAATGACACAGGCGCAATCTTGTAACCGTTATGCGGACGCCTTGATGACTTTTCTGCCCCTTCGCCATGGTTGCACACTATCTATATATTGGCTACTTGGCTCAATCATGGCGTTTTAGGCCTTCGTCTGACAGTTCAAATACCCACACCAGCAGCTCTGCCACTACTTGATAGAGGCGCGGAGGTATCTCTGCGTCTAAATCCAGCTGCATTAAAAGTGCTACGATCTCAGGTGCATCATGCACATAAATCCCTTGCCGGTGAGCTTCCGCCATAATGCGCTCGGCAAGCTCGCCGTACCCCTTTGCGACAACACGCGGCGCACGTTCATTTTCCTGGTAAGCAAGCGCAACCGCCTGGCGACTACGTTCATTCGGCAAGGACATCACTACTCTCCAGCGGTATATACCGCGCACGCACCTGCGCTTTGTCCAAATCCAGTGCATTCAAACGCTGCTCTAAAGCAGGGACACCTTGCTCCAGATACTGATGCGTGGCTTTATCGGCCGTTGTTAAATCAATACTTAACACCGCTCGATAAAACCACAATGAGACGCTAAATGCCCCTAAACTAGGCACGTCCAACTGCATCTCAGAGCGCCACCCATCCTCCTCCTTATTATCCCCCTCACCGCCCCCATTTTTTTCTTGAGCAGGCAGATGGATCACAAGTGCCATAAAAATGCCTGCCCAAACGTCACCCTCCCAACGAACCACAGGCATGACCAGCATGTCCAACTGCTGACGTACGATACTTTGCAAACTTTCATGGACCACTTCACGGTGCCCACGATTACTGAGAGCTTCCATGCCTCGCTCATAGGCCATGGCATCGCGCGTCAACCTGGCATTATCCTCCATACTGGGCGGCGCACTTTGCGTAAAAGCTGCTGTATTCGGCATTGGGGCTGCACGCGTGGCGGCAGTCTGATCGTTGGATACATACTGCAAAGCGCTGCCGGGCACTATTGCTTTGGTTAAAGGCGACTCGGAAAAAGACGCCTTTAATAAAAACGGCACATTAGGCGATAACGCCTCGGCTGGCTGTAACGGTGCATGGAGCTGCAGCGGCGCACTTGGCAGTGATGCACCAGGCTGTAGCGCAACGCCTGAGGGCAGTGCGAGTGGGCGAGGGCCGGGCTGCATTTGCGGCTCTCGTAGCAGTTGCTGACGTGCCATATCGCCTTGAAACCAACGCTTTAAATGGGACTCATAAAACAGCCCGCTATCGCGTATGCTGGACTCCAAACGTTCCGCAACAACCGTCGCCGCTGGCGCCTCTTGCGCAGCCAACAAGGGCGCGGGTGGCCGAATGACAGCAGGTGGCGCAGGGAAGCGCAGTAACACATCCGCAATACTGCGCGCTGCTGGACTAAAATGGGTCTGTGTTGACCCCGGCGGCGTACCCTGCGTATCACCTCGCGCCAACAGCCTGTCACCGTTAAGTGACTCCGGCGCGCGCTTTAAATCATTCAGCAATGCCGGTTCAGTACGCCCATCAAGGCGTGAATCGCCCTGTAGAGCGCGCGGACCCTCACCAGGAGGAATCGGCTTAACAGGTTCGCTCAACGCATGCTTTAACGACACTTCCCCCTGCCGACCCAACACTTGATGCATAAGCGTATCAATCAACGGCGTGATACCACTCACTTGATCACTTCTCCATCGTCAGAACCCAAGGCACTAAAAGAAGCGCCCTGCTGGGGTGCGTAGGCACGATGAAGATCTCGCTGACGCTGAGAAACACCAATTAGCTTGCCTAACTCATCTCGCCTTGCCATCAAGCGACGCCGAATTTCCACATCATATTCTAAAATGCGCTCAAGTAACTCTGCCTTACGCTGCTTGGCGGGATCATCCAGCACCACCACGCTATCGAGCTTGCGCACCTCCTCGACCAGCAAGACATAATGGGTGCGCTGCTCAATCAGTTCTACCCACTGCTCGGCGCTGGCCAGCTCATGCATTTGAGTAACATGAACCAGCAGCCCCTCATACGCATCTAACAGTACGTGCGGTGCGTGATCGTGGGCATTTATGGAAGCTGCCATGAGGGCCTCATACGCTTTGCTGTTGTCCAATTTCACGCCATGCAGAGGCAATATTTTCAAGCAGTTGCTCCGCTTGGTTTAAGCTTTCCTCGTCATTTCGCAAATTGGCGGTGAGTAATAAGCGAGCGATGTAGTCATAAAGTGACGCCAATCGCTCAGCAATATCGCCACCTTTTTCTTGGTCAAGGGCGGCGCCAAGGCCGTTATTGATAATATCCAACGCTTTGGATATTGCTTTGCCTTTCTCACTCGTGTTGCCGCTTTGCATGTGGATACGCGCAGCACGAATAGATGTTTGCGCTCCCTCAAACAACAAGACAATAAGCCTATGCGGATCAGCTGACATCACGCCACTTTCGACACCAACGCGCGCATAAGCGTTAGCACCTCTTCCGTAGGCAGCACTGCCGCGAGAGTATGTCACTAGCTTGAACTCCTAATTGATACCGGTTACTGGTCAGACAACACGGTAACCGCCGCCCGCCTTTTCTCATTTAATACGAGCACACCATGCTCATCTATAAAATGATATCGGCGCAATGGCGCCAGACTTTAATGGCGCAGCCAACTTTCTTTGCAACAAAAAGAATACCTGACCAACCCATTATAAAGTTTGTGGCGTATCAGCCGATAATAGTAAGGAGGCTCAGCTATAGAGGCAGGGCTGACGCTTTATCCAAACCGACTTATCCATGGGTTGTTACTACTGAGTCACTACTATTTAGCCCTTATCTTTACAAGGAACGGCTGTCATGACATCACCGCTAACGGATACCATAACAACACTATCAGCCACACCATCACCCCACCTAACGCCGCAACAACGCCTGGACAGCACGCTCGCCCAACTGTCAACGACAGACAATAGCGGCGCTCAAACTGGCTCAGGAGCTGTCTCAGGAACTACCGCCGTAACAAAAGGCGAGCTGATTGAACCCATCCAGCGTATTAACGCGGCGATGCAAGCGCATGGAATAGAGTTCGATGTTAGCGATGAGTCATCACGTATTGTGACACGCGTTATTGACCGGGAGTCTGGGGATGTCATTCGCCAGATCCCTTCAGAAGAAGTGCTGGCCATTGCTGAGCGCCTAGAAGAAATGCAAGGACGCCTTATTTCACTGGAGGTATAAAGACTCGGCAAAGCCTTCTTCAAACAAGCGCCAGCTAACGCAACACTTACTTATTTCTGGCGCCTTGTTTGAAGGAAGCTTCAAGCCACTACACTTGCATATTCATTACATCGCGATACGCAGTCACCACACGGTTACGCACCTGAAGCCCCATCTGGAAGGCAACGCTCGCTTTTTGCATATCCACCATAACGTCGTTCAGCTCAACGTTCGGCTCTCCTGCCTGAAACGCCATGGCTTTTGCATCAGCCGCTTTTTGAAGACGATTAATACGCTGAATTGATGCCTGTAGCTCGCTACCAAAACCGCCCTGCCCTACTGCCGTCGAGACATGCTCACCTTTTAACGGTTGCGCTGCCGCTTGCGTCGCGAGCCCTTGCATTTGTTGAAGCGCTGCTTGTATTGCCGGCGTACTCATACATAAGCCTCATCAGCTTTAAATAAAGTAATGGGCAAAGCCTAACACTGCTGTCGCTGCGCTCATACGTACAATTGCGCACTAAAAGCCAAGCTTTTCGTTCATTTATGCTCGACACACCTCGGGATAATGGCGCCCATCACAATTCCGCCTTTTCCTCCAGGCGGATAACCGCGATTGACGGATATAGCCTATGCCTTCTTTGGTGATGCGCCTGGGCCGGCATCTGTTTTGCTTACCCCTTTGGAGGGATGCATGAGTGAAACCGGTGCAACGGCAGGCCGTCAAAACAGCACGACACAAAGCACTCTCCGCAATGGTCCAACAGACAGCGATGTAAAAAGCAGTCCTATGGTTGAGCGCCTGTTAAAACAGTTACGTGGTAGCCCGCTGGTAGTGCTGCTAATTGCAGGAGCAGCCTCTATTGCTCTTGTCGCCGCACTGTTCATGTGGGCAAGCAGCCCCGAGTACCGCGTTTTATACAGCAATCTTACCGAGGCGGATGGTGGTCAAATTATTGCAGAGCTTGATAGCCGCTCCGTGCCCTATCAGTTTAGCCAAGGCGGCCAAGCTCTGCTGGTACCAAGTGATCAGATATATACACTGAGGTTGCAGCTTGCCGAGCAAGGGCTGCCTCGGGGCGGCAATCTCGGCCTTGAGTTAATGGATACCCAGGCGTTTGGTATTAGTCAGTTTGCTGAACAGGTTAATTACCAGCGCGGCCTGGAGGGTGAGCTGGCCCGCTCAATTGAGTCGCTAGGGCCTGTTGAGCGGGCTCGCGTTCACCTTTCGCTGGCCAAGCCATCCGTGTTTATTCGTGACCGCGAACCGGCCAAGGCCTCCGTTATATTGACGCTGCTACCCGGCCGCGTGCTGGGCGAGGGGCAGGTAAGCGCCATTATCCATATGGTATCCAGCAGTGTTCCCGAGCTTGCCGCAGAGGATGTCACGGTTGTTGATCAAAATGGCCGCCTTCTGTCAGCTAATTCCTCGAAAGGTAATGATCTTGACGGCTCCCAGCTTGAGTATATCGCGGAAGTAGAGCGCTCTTATCAGCAGCGCATCGAGCATATTCTTACGCCTATCCTGGGCCAGGCCAATGTGCGCGCTCAGGTCGCCGCACAAATCGACTTCTCAAGCCGAGAACAAACCTCCGAGCGCTATGGCCCGAACCAGCCGCCCAATGAAGCGGCCGTACGCAGCCGCCAGTTGAGCTTCTCCTTTGACGGTGACGACCCCTTGGCAAGCGGCATTCCTGGGGCACTCAGCAATACGCCGCCCGGCACAGCCCCTTCTCCCATTAACCAGCCAGAAGGTGCAGAGGGTGACGAGGAAGAAGCTGATGACGTTCCGCCTGAAGCACTGCGTAGTCTGCGTCAGGAAGATGTGGTCAATTATGAAGTCGACCGCAGCGTTGAGCATGTACAGCATCGGCTGGGGCAAATTCAGCGGCTTTCTGCGGCCGTCGTAGTTAATTACCGCGACACCGTTAATGCCGAAGGTGAACTTGAGCGCGTCGCGCTAACGGACATTGAGGTTGCCCAAATCGAGCGCCTGGTACGCCAGGCAATGGGCTTCTCTGAAGTGCGCGGGGATCAAATTGAAGTGGTGAATTCACCCTTTGCCGATACCCGCGAGGATGCGGCTGAAACCGATTGGTGGAAAGACCCCGGCACACTCGCGATTGCCAGCACCCTGGGGCGCTATCTGCTTGTCGCGCTTGCTGCCTTATTGCTTTATCTACTTATTTTACGTCCCTTGATCAAGCGTTATACGCAGACACCCGCTGTGGCGCCGGTCCTTCCAGGACAAACGCTTGCGACCAGCGTGGGTGGCGATGTGGAAGACGAGGCTGGGGCTGAGGGTGAAGCGCTTGATGAGGAAGGCAACACCTATAGCAATAAGCCCAAGCGAAACCGCAAAACGTCGCTATACGAACACAATCTTAATGACCTGCGTGACATGGCACAGGATGACCCACGCATGATCGCCATGATTATTCGCAGCTGGATGAATGCCAATGAGTAGCGAACTAGCCGACATGAGCGGCGCTCGCAAAAGCGCCATTCTTCTGCTCGCTCTTGATGAAGACAGCGCGGCAGAGGTGTTCAAGTACCTAAGCGCCAGCGAAGTACAAGATATCAGTATGGAAATGGCGCGCCTAAATCAAGTATCCCACGAGGATATGAAGGCCGTACTTGAAGCGTTCCACAAAGAGACAGAAGAGTTTGTCGCGCTCAATCTTAACTCCAGCGAACATATCCGTTCTGTGCTCACCAAGGCATTGGGTAGCGAACGCGCGACCAGCCTGATTGAAGATATCATGGAGACAACCGGCGGCAACTCAGGTATTGATGCGCTCAACCTGATGGAAGCCACCATGGTTGCAGAGCTGATCCGCGATGAGCATCCGCAGATTATCGCGACGGTTCTGGTTCACCTTGACCGCCATCAAGCGGCAGATATTCTTGAGCACTTTGAAGAAAAACTGCGTAACGATGTCGTCTTGCGGATCGCCACGTTTAGCGGTGTTCAGCCCGCCGCACTGCAGGAACTCACCGAAGTGCTCACCAGCATGCTGGATGGTCAGAACCTTAAGCGCAGCAAGATGGGCGGCGTGAGAACCGCAGCCGAAATCCTCAACCTGATGAACTCTTCTCAGGAAGAGACAGCCATCGAAACCGTTCGCGCGCACAACGAAGACCTGGCTCAAAAGATTATCGACGAAATGTTTCTGTTCGAAAATCTGCTCGACCTGGACAACCGCGCTATCCAAATGGTGCTTCAGGAAGTCGAAACCAATTCGCTGGTGGTGGCGCTCAAAGGTGCACAGGATGCATTGGTCGACAAGTTCTTGCGCAACATGTCCCAGCGCGCCTCAGAGCTCGTTCGCGAAGACATGGAAGCACGCGGACCCATTCGTGTTTCACAAGTTGAAACGGAGCAAAAAGCCATTCTACAAGTGGTGCGCCGCTTAGCCGATTCAGGTGAGATCGTGCTGGCCGGAGGAGATGACGAATATGTCTAATTCGTCGTCTCCTGAGTTTGACCGTCATCGTAGCTGGCAACGCTGGCAAATGGATGAGCTTGTCCCGCAACACAAAGAGGCCAACCAGGCGCCTGCGGTGCCGTCTGCGCACCAGCGCAAAGTGCTGGCTGCACAAAAAGCAGCCGAACAGGCACATCAGCGCGAACAGCAGGAGCGCGAGGAGCTTTATGAACGTCTTCGCCAGGAGGCTGAAGAGGCGGGCTATCAGGCTGGGTTACAACAGGGTCATGAAGAAGGGTTAGCAAAAGGTCTGGAAGAGGGTCGCGCCCAGGCAAAAGAAGAGCTCCAGGAACAGATTCATCAAGCGGTTACGCCTTTGCATACGTTGGCTAAACAGTTTGCAGATGCCCTGGAGCGTATTGATGAAATCGTTGCTCACGATCTTGTGGCGCTGTCATTGGCGACAGGCAAGCAGTTAGCTGGGGAAGCCCTGCAAGAAACACCCGAACAAATTCTGAATATTGTCCGTGAGCTTCTACATACGGAGCCACCGCTGGTTGGGCAGCAGCGTCTGTGGCTAAACCCTGAAGACCATACTCTGGTAGAAACTCACCTAGGTAATGAGCTTAGCGCCGCTAACTGGAAATTACAGCCTGACGACCAGCTGGCGCGAGGTGGCTGTCGCGTCACCAGCGCTCAAGGTGAATTAGATGCCACCTTTGAAAGCCGCTGGCAGGCGATCCAGTCCCAGGCCCGTAAGCGTCATTCACCCAATACTACGTCTTCATAGGCGGACCGCGCATGTCTGACTCAACATGTCCTCATCAACACCGCTGGCATAAAGCAATACGCCGCACCACGCAGCGGATAAGCCGCTTACCGCACCAGCGCAGTAGCGGCCGCGTAACACGCGCGACCGGCATGGTGATTGAGGTCGTTGGGCTGCGCGTAGCCGTTGGCAGCGCCTGCCGTATAGAGCTTTCTGGCCCTGATGGGCGCCTTACCGACAGCGACAAACATGCAGAAGCCGAAGTGGTCGGCTTTGCGGGCGACAAACTCTTCCTTATGCCGCTGGAAGAAATTTCCGGGCTGATGCCTGGCGCCAGAGTCTCTCCACTTGGCGATGGAAGCGGGCACAGCGCACGCCGTTTTCCCATCGGAGATGAATTATTGGGCCGCGTTTTAGACGGCAACGGCAACCCTTTGGATGATCGTGAAAGCGTTGAGGAAGTAACCCATGCAACGCTTAGCTCGGCGCCACTGAATCCGCTATCCCGCGCGCCGATTGAAGACCAGATTGATGTTGGCATTCGTGCCATCAATGCGCTTTTAAGTGTCGGTAGAGGCCAGCGAATGGGCCTGTTTGCAGGCTCCGGTGTCGGTAAATCGGTGCTACTGGGCATGATGGCTCGCTATACCCAAGCCGATGTTATCGTGGTGGGCTTAATTGGTGAACGTGGTCGAGAAGTACAAGATTTTATTGATCACATTCTAGGGCCGGAGGGCCGACGTCGTTCTGTAGTCGTCGCTGCGCCAGCCGACACCTCGCCGCTGCAGCGCCTCCAGGGGGCCGCTTATGCGACACGGCTGGCCGAAGGGTTTCGCGATGCTGGGCGCAATGTGTTGCTGATTATGGATTCGTTAACTCGTTATGCTATGGCCCAGCGTGAAATCGCCCTCGCCATTGGTGAGCCACCAGCAACCAAAGGGTATCCACCCTCCGTATTTGCCAAGCTACCAGGCCTTGTTGAACGGGCAGGCAATGCTGAGCGTGGCGGCGGATCCATTACCGCATTTTATACCGTGCTTACCGAAGGTGATGATCAGCAGGACCCGATTGCCGACTCTGCTCGAGCAATTCTGGATGGCCATATTGTGCTATCTCGCAGCCTTGCTGAAGCGGGCCACTACCCGGCTATTGATATTGAAGCCTCCATTAGCCGTGCGATGACGGCAATTGCCACACCGGAACAACTGCAGGAAGCCCGCGCTTTTAAGCAAATGTTTTCTCGCTATCAGCGTAATCGGGATTTGATTAGCGTCGGTGCTTATAGCCCAGGCCACGACGCAAGGCTTGACGAAGCGGTGAACCTTTTTCCCGCGCTTGAGCGCTTTCTTCAACAAAACATTAGCGAGTGTGCCACGCTTGAGGATTCACGCCAGGCACTGCATACCGTAGTGGGAGGTCGAACATGAGCCATTCACAGCTAGAAATGTTAACGGGTTTAGCCAAGGATGCTCGCGACCAGGCAGGTCAATTGCTTGCACATGAGCGACAAACCGAGCAGCAGACGGCCGCTCAGTTGCAGTCGCTTAGCCAGTATCGCACGGAGTATGCCGAGCGTTTGCAAAAGGCCATGCGTGAAGGTATTGACCCCGCTACCATGTACAACTATCAGCAGTTTCTGGCCTCACTTGACGCTGCGTTAAGTCGTGCTCGCCAAGCGTTAATCGCTCAACAGCAGCGCGTTCAACA
The DNA here is from genome assembly GCF_052376035.1 of Halomonas sp. AOP7-E1-9. Lineage (NCBI taxonomy): Bacteria > Pseudomonadati > Pseudomonadota > Gammaproteobacteria > Oceanospirillales > Halomonadaceae > Halomonas > Halomonas sp. AOP7-E1-9. The sequence continues at coordinate 19,743 of NZ_JBQSVC010000010.1, read as the reverse complement.
GAGTCAACAGCACTGGCAACAAGAGCAGCGCAAGCTCTCTTCCTACGATACACTGACTACCCGTCGGCTATCAGAAGAGCACCGTCGTCTTGAACGCCATGAGCAAAAAACCAATGATGACTTGGTGACCAGCCGCCTGGCTCGCCAGCACAATGAAAAACCGCATTAGTGGCACTGAGGAACGATAAATGAACATACAGCTATTGCTGTCAGGTGCACAGAATCAGGGTTCTGCCTCAATGGCCAGCTCGCCTCTCTCTGCGTCTGTAAATACGCCGGATCTTTTTCGCCAAGCGTTATCTCAAGCAGCTACTTTGCCATCAACTAATGCGCCATTACGTGCTACGGAAGTAGACAGCCAAACGCCAGCACAGGTTCAAAAACAGCTTGCCTCATTACAGGCCAGGTTATCACTCGCAGCAAGCGACACGTTAGCGTCACAGCAGCCGGTTGATCCATTAAACAGCGAGTCATTAACGCCTCTTGATGAGGTCGCAACGAGCGATATGTTAACGCCAGAGCTAGCGATTGATCCGCCCAACAGCGAGCCATTAACGTTTCTTGATGAAATTGCTGCTCGCATGAACCTGCTTGCTTCCTTTGCAGAACCAGCCGAGCCGGCTGAAGCGCTTCAAGGGGTAGCGCCCGAGCTTGAGGCACTGCTCCAACAGCTCGACCTGAGCCAAGAGCAGACCGCTGAATTGCTCAGTGCACTCGGCATAGACCCCCAGCCGGGTATGGCGTTAGAGCACTCAGACAACGCCATTGAATTACTCTCGCATCTTAGCGAAGAGGAAGCGGGTCAGCTTGTTAGCGCGTTAAGTGTCATGCTTACCGCTACGACACAAAGCAGTACTGGGGCATTAGCTACTCACAAAGGGCCGCAGAGCCAACCGTTGAGCAGTGGCGCCTATCGTCACGATGCCTCAAGCACTCTTTCTACAACCAACGCTATTGCGACAAAGCTGGGCACCGCTAACGGCCAACCAACCGTTGCCAACAGCCAGGATGTTTTGACAAAAATTGGCCCATTGACGCCCTCAGCGCCGCTGGCAACGCCAGACGAGCTTGAACCGCTTTTACGTGGTGGCCAACCAACCGCTGCTGGGTTCCCGAACTCAGCCTCCGCCGGTAATGCCCCTGTAGCAGCGTCCTCGTCGATGCCATCTTCACACGCTTCGCTGGGAACACCAGTCAGCAGTCCTGCCTGGTCTTCACAGCTTGGCCAGCAGTTGGTTCAGTTCGCTCAGCGCGGAGGCGAGCAACAGATTAAGATGCAACTACATCCTGCTGAGCTTGGGCCACTGTCAATTACCTTGAAAGTCAGTGAGCAAGGGACACAAGCACACTTCTTATCGTCGCACATGCAGGTTCGCCAAGTGGTTGAACAAGCGATTCCTCAGCTTCGTGAAGCACTAGCAGAGCAGGGTATTTCGTTAGGCGAAACCTCCGTTGGCGAGCAGCATAATTCCAATGAACAGGCCTTTGCTGAAAAAGGCAATAACGCTGGTGCGCAGGTGGGCAGTAGCGTAACGGACAGTGATCAGGACACGCTAGCGCCCGTTGCGGAGAATATTTCACACCCCCTTGATGGGCGGGTTGATCTTTACGCTTAAATATTCGTTGTACGAGTAGCGACTCACGCGCCCAGGTGCGCAAAACCAAAAGATAGGCTCGCCAAGCGAGCCTGTTCATTTCATCACCGCCCGCCATATTAGGCATAATGCGTAATCAGTGGTGTGTGGCGATTATGGGAACGGAACGACTAATGGCTGAAAAAAGTGGCGGATCCAAAAAACTGCTCTGGATAATGATTGTTCTGGTGCTCCTTTCCTCAGCAGGGGCAGCAGCAGCCATTTATATGGTGCTTGACCAGCGTAATGAACAGAGTGCTGATGGCGAATCACAGCTACCAGCAGAGCGTGAAACGCCTGTATTTACGCGAATTGATCCTTTTACGGTCAACCTTGCAGATGATCGCTATGGTTCTCGCCTCTTGTATACAGGAATTACGCTGCGTGTTGGCAATGAAGAGAGCAAAGCGATTATCGAAGAGCACATGCCTCAAGTGCGTAGCCGTCTGCTGATTTTACTCTCAGGCAAGCAAGCCAGTGAACTTACCTCCACAGAAGGTAAGGAGCAGCTAGCACAAGCGATTATCAGTCGCCTTGGCGTACCCCTGACGGAAAATCAGCCGCCGCTTGATCTACGCGAAGTGCTGTTTACTGAATTTATTGTGCAATAACCCGGGCACTGGAGCCGTTCATGTCGCAGGACGATCTACTGTCCCAGGAAGAAATTGATGCCTTACTAAAAGGCGTCAGTGGTGATGAAGAACCATCGCCCTCCTCTTCGCAGCCAGCTAGCGAGACGCGCATTCGCCCTTATGACCCTTCAACACAACATAGGGTCATCCGTGAGCGCTTACATGCATTCGACTTTATTAATGAGCGATTTGCCCGCTATTTCCGAAATGGCTTGTTTAACTTGATTCGGCGTAGCGCTGACATCACGGTGGAGTCCGTCCGTTACCAAAGCTTTAGCGAGTTTTCGCGTAACGTGCCGGTACCTACCAACTTAAACCTGGTAGCAATGAAGCCATTGCGTGGCTCGGCATTGGTGGTTTTCCCACCTAACCTTGTTTTTATGGTGGTAGACAATCTGTTTGGTGGCGATGGCCGTTTTGTTACCAAATCAGACGGCCGTGAATTTACCAATACAGAACAGCGTATTATTTACCGTCTTCTGAACTTGGCAATTGATGCCTACCAGGAAGCATGGAAGGTCGTGTATCCGGTCGACGTTAATTTTGTGCGCTCTGAAGTCCAGGCCAAGTTTGCTAATATCACCAATTCACCGAACGAAATTGTCGTCAACACCAAGTTCAATATTGAAGTGGGCAATCTCTCAAGTAATTTCCAGATTTGCATGCCCTACGCCATGATTGAGCCTCTGCGGGATCTGCTCGCCAATCCTATTAACGACAGTAATCAGGACCATGACGGCACCTGGTCCCGACGCATGGCCAGCGAGATACGCCAATCAGAAGTAGAGCTGGTGGCAGAGTTTGCTCAAATACCTAGCCGTATTGCACAGGTAATGGGGCTAAAGAAAGGCGATGTATTGCCGCTGGATATTCCCGATACGATTACCGCTCGTGTTGATGGAGTCCCGGTCATGGAGTGCGAGTATGGTAGCCAGCGCCAGCAGCATGCGCTGCGCGTTCTCCATATGATCGACCATGCCGCTATGAATAACGTATCGTCACTGGACTTTATTAAAGGTTCGAAGCGACAGCAAGCCAAGGAATCCAAAGCATGACTGATCCTAATAAACCCGATCAAAATGTCTCCGATGACGATTGGGCGGACGCCATGTCTGAGCAAGAAGAGACGCCAAACGCTGCCGATACGGCTAGCGAGGAAGATCCTTGGGCAGCCGCAATGGCTGAACAAGAGGAGACGACAAACACTGCCGATACGGCCAGCGAGGAAGATCCTTGGGCAGCCGCAATGGCTGAACAAGAAGCCGCCGAGGAGGAGGCCCCAACCCCTGAGGATGCAGCGCCAGACACTTCAGCCGCGAAACCCGCCAGCGATGAAATATTTAGGCCGCTAAGTCCCGCTGACGAAAGCAAGCAGACACGCGATCTTGAAATGGTCATGGATATCCCGGTAAAACTGACCGTGGAACTTGGCCGGACGAAGCTTACGATCAAGCAACTGCTTGAGCTTGCCCAAGGGTCAGTGATTGAGCTCGAAGGCTTGGCAGGCGAGCCGATGGATATTCTCATTAACGGCTACTTGATCGCGCAGGGTGAAGTCGTTGTTATCGAAGACAAATACGGTATTCGTATTACCGAAATCATCACACCCTCTGAGCGCATTCACAAGCTTAACCGATGAGTGCTGACACCTCTCCATTGCAAGATAGAACTATCGATGCGCTAGGCAGCAGCGGTGATGCGTTTATCGGCATGGCCATGTTCGGTAAAACCGCCGCTGCCTTGGCATTGGTTATAGTCATGATTCTACTCTGCACAGCGCTCTTAAAGCGCTGGCAGAATGCTCGCCCGCAACTGGGAGCCCACCTACGCGTCATTACGAGCACGGCGGTCGGCAATCGCGAGCGCGTCGTCGTCGTCGAAATTGAAGACACGTGGCTGGTTCTTGGAGTAGGCAATGGCCGAGTCACCAAGCTGCATGAGCGCCCGGCACCTGACGACAGACCTGCTCCTTCCCCTCGTTCTGATTCGCCGCCTTTTGCACAACGGCTTTCTCAGGCGCTGGCAAAGCGTCGGCGTAAAGGCTCCGATACCGACCCACATCAAACACCATGAGGCATAGGATGCACTCCGTTAGGTCCTACTGGCAGCTTTGGCTGCTGTTTGGCGTTGCTGTCGCACTTTGTATGTTGACTAACCCCGTGCATGCACAACAATTGCCAGGCATTATCTCTCAACCGCTTGAGGATGGCGGTCAGCAGTGGTCGCTATCGCTTCAAACACTGCTGCTTTTAAGCTCGCTGGCGTTCCTGCCAGCGATGCTACTGATGATGACCAGCTTTACACGGATCATTATTGTGCTGAGCCTGCTGCGAACCGCGATGGGCACGCAGGCAACACCACCCAACCAGGTGCTGCTGGGTATCGCGCTGTTCCTAACCTTTTTTATCATGTCACCCGTTCTTTCTCAGGTGTATGACACAGCCTGGCAGCCTCTATCGAACGAGACGATTAATTTTGAAGAGTTTTTGCTGCGTGCCCAGCTACCGTTTCGTGAGTTTATGCTTGCCCAAACGCGGGAGCCTGATTTAGCCCTATTCGTCCGCTTGGCAGACGTAGGACCTTTGCAAGGTCCTGAAGAGCTCCCCATGCGCGTGTTATTGCCTGCCTTTGTCACCAGCGAGCTTAAAACTGCCTTTCAAATCGGTTTTACTATTTTCATTCCCTTTTTGATTATCGACCTGGTGGTCGCCAGCACGTTAATGGCGTTGGGAATGATGATGGTGCCGCCCGTGACAATTTCATTACCGTTCAAATTAATGCTTTTTATACTGGTTGACGGTTGGCAGTTAATCGTTGGCTCACTCGCCCAAAGCTTTTACGTTACCTAGGTGCCGCGCCAGCGGCAAGGAGCAAGCATGACCCCTGAGGTGGTAATGAGCATGGCGTATCAAGGCATGCGCGTCACACTATTTCTAGCAGGCCCCATACTGCTGGCGGCGCTTTTTACCGGTTTACTTGTTAGCCTTTTTCAAGCGGCCACGCAAATTAACGAAATGACGCTCACCTTTATCCCTAAAATCCTGGCGGTGTTTGCCGTTCTGGTTTTGGCGGGCCCGTGGTTGATTAGCTTGATTACGGATTTTACGACACGACTGTTTACTAACATTCCCAACATGGTGATGTAGTGCCATGGTGGAAATCACCTTTGCTCAGTTGCAAGGCTGGTTGATAGCCTTTTTATGGCCCTTTGCGCGCATTACAGCATTTATGGCCGTTTCCCCGCTGTGGGGACATTCCAGCATCCCTAACCAGGCAAAAGTGGGAATCGCCGCGTTAGTGACCATTGTGATTGCACCGATTCTCCCAGCCATGCCGAACGTCGCCATTATGTCCTGGGCAGGCATAGGGATCATGGTAGAGCAAATAGTGATCGGACTAGCCATAGGGCTGGTCATGCATATTATATTTGCGGTTGTTCAGGCGGCAGGTGAGTATATTGGCTTACAAATGGGGCTCGCGTTTGCCACGTTCTTTGATGCTTCTAGTGGCACCAACATTATGGTGCTATCACGCATTTTATATATGATCACATTGCTCATGTTTTTAGCATTTAACGGCCACCTAATGGTACTTGAAACGCTGATCATGAGTTTTGAGACACTGCCCATCGGGATAGCCGGTTTGAACCCGGGGGCCTTCGATCTTCTGGCCCGCTACGCAGGCACTATTTTCGCCGCAGGTATGCTGCTAGCACTACCCGTTGTGGGCGCGTTACTGATTATCAACCTATGTCTCGGTATTCTTAATCGCTCTGCCCCACAGCTCACCGTGTTCAATATTGGCTTTCCCACCTCACTCACCGTCGGGCTAACGCTCTTGATGGTCTTAATGACGCGTATTGACCGTTTTCTACAGGCCCTCTTTAGCCAAGGGCTGGGAATGATGCAAAATCTGATAGAGGCGATGGCTCCTTTAAACTAAAAAGCCCTGTTACGGTAAATAACCGTGACAGGGCTAATATCATGCTCTTATCTGTTTTTACATATAGTTAAACAGTGATAACCCCTTCACATCGACAAACGTCTTCTGCGCGGCCTGCATGCCCACTTGGCGCAGGCTATACTCGGAAATAGCCTCCACATAATCCAGATCTACTAGATCCGACAGCGTTTGCGTATAGTTCATCATGCGGTTACTGCCCACCGCATCAATAACGTCCAACTCATTAAGACGTGCGCCTGCAGAGGCACGCACGGTCAGCACGTTATCCAATGCGTTATCCAGTTCGCGCATCGAGCTATTTAAGGTGTTACGCATAGCCGCTTTTTCGGTATCCGTTTGTGCGGGATTTTCAAGCACGCCAATCGCCGCTTCCAGGGTCTTAAAGAGATCTGCAGGCTGCTCTGGAGTTCCTGGGCGGGCCATGGAAATTTCGTCGCCGTCTGCCGGTTCCCCGGTAAGGGTAATGCTGATGCCGCCAAACGATAGCTGCTGCCCATCGCCCGTATAAGCAAACGGACCAGGTGCGGTTTGACCATCGGGAGTAATGTCACCATCAGGCCCGGTTACCCTATACGTAATATCACCGCTACCACCATCGACACTGAATTCGACGGTGAATGCTTCCCCATAATTATCATCAGTGACATCTTTAACATTAGGGCCCGAAAAGGTCACATTGCCGTCATTTTCTGGCGCTGCTTTTGCCACATAGCTAGCACTGCTTGGCACACTTTGGAAAATGGTTTTACCATTTTCAGTCACCGGCATTAACCGAGATGAATCAACCTGCTGCTCGCGGCTATTCGCATCACCATTATATTCAACGCTGCCTTCTGCATTTTTAGCAAACGGAGGCGCATTATCCTTGTAACCGCCAAATAGATAACGTCCACTACCATCGGTCGCATTTGCCTGACCGATGAGCGTTTCGTAAACGCCTTTTAATTCACTGGTAACCGACTCACGGTCCACATCGCTAAGCGTATCGCTAGAGGCTTGGATGAGCAGCTCTTTTGCGCGGATTACCGCATCGCTCACGCTATTGAGGATACTCTCTGTTTGTGCTACTGAGTTGCGAGCCGAGACACGCGAATCAGCGTATTGCTCAGTAATAGAGATTGACTGATCAACGCCCACCGCACGTGAGGCCGCCTGCGGGTCATCCGAGGGGTTGACTACCCGACGACCACTGGCGAGTTGCTGACTCACCTTTAAGAAATCACTTTGCTGGCGATTCATGGAGGCCGTGCTTTGCTCAAACATCGTTACGCTGCTAATACGCATAGCCTAGACTCCTGGATTAACCGCGCAGGTTCAAGATAGTGTCCATAATCGAGCCAGCCGTATCAATAACACGTGCGTTGGCCATATAGTACTGCTGGTAGCGAATCAGATTGGCAGCCTCTTCGTCCAGGTTTACACCAGACTCAGACTGCTGCACCGCACGCAGCTGATCGGTGAGTCCTTGACGCGCGTCCAGGTTAACCTGGGTAATATTAGCGCGGTTACCGACATCGCTCACAATGGAGGCGTAGCCGGAACTCACGGAAGCTGAACCTCCTACCACTGCCTCACTCTGCAACTTTTGCAAAGCTAATGCGTTACGGTTATCAGCCGAGGCCGCGATAATGTTTTGAGCAACCGTTAACGTCGCCGTTTCACCATCAGCAGGACGTGAGGAAAGTGTAAAGCTCATCCCATCAATTTCAACCGCTTGGCCTTCCTCTAATTCACCGCTATCCACATCAAACGGCTGACCATCAACGCGGACCGTTGCCCCCGCTGGCTCTACCTTTAGCGCACCCTCTGAATCCAGCGTTAACGTATACTCTTTATGGTTAGAGAACGCCCCTGGCGACATCTTCAGGTCATCAACGGCTAAATCACCCGAGTGTTTAAATGAAGTAAGAGAACTGCCTTCTTCACCGTCTAAGCCTGCATCACCTGCGGCTATTTTATCCCCGTCCGTAATCGCCACCTTCATATCCTGGCCGGCGCGACGAACAGGCTGAATTTCGAACTTATCGCCATTCTGTGGCGTACTCTCAAAGGCAACATTAACGCCACCAAAGGACAGTACTCCGCCATCCAATGTGAAGTCCACCTCGTCACCACTGTCATTACGTGTCACGCTAAACGCGTCATTGCGATAACTGATGGTGTAGTCTGTAGCGCGTAGCTCATCAATATTATCCGTATCGAATTCAACGGATGCTATTTCAGAGGCATTGCCTTTATAGCTGTATCCTAGCGGCTTACTTAGTTCAAAGAAGTCCCCACCCAATTCGCCATCCAGGTCCACACCCTTTTTATGCTGATCGTTAAAAGCAACCGAGAGCGAAACAGCCAGCTGACCAATCTGGTTCTGCGTTTTATCCAACGTCTCGGAACGAAACGCCATTAGTCCGCCCAGCGTACCGCCTTTTATCGTTGACTCATTTAACTTTACAACGTTACCACTACCATCGCGATAGCCAACGATGGTGCGTTGTGGGTCGTTGTCAGCCTGTACAGCCTCGAGTTTAAAGGAGTCTGTACCCGTCACGAGCGGCTGGCCGTTGGGAAGGCTAATGTTATAGGTTTTACCGTCCTGAATATTCAGGCGCAGATCCATTCGCTCGTTAAGCTCAGAAACCAGATGATCGCGCTGGTTAAGCAGGCTATTAGGCGCATCCCCCGTACGCGCACGCGCCAGAGAAATTTCTTTATTCAGCCCCGCAATCTGCTCAAGCGAGTTATTAATTTGGGTAACTTCATCCTTGATTTGGCTATTAATATTGCTCTGCATATCCTGCAGATAGCCATCAAAGGATCGAAACTGAGCACTTAATGTGCTTGCTGTTCCAAGCACCCCTTGACGAGCGGCCGGGTCAGACGGCGAGCTTGCCAGGTCTTCAAGCGAAGAAAAGAAGCCCTGCATCAGCGGCGCCAAACCAGCGGCTCGGTCGGCCAGCAGGTTATCGATTTGCGAGACCTGATTGTTATAGGTCTCAAGCGCACTCGATTGTGTCTTCGCGCTATTAAGCTGATTAGCGACGTAGGTATTAAACTGTCGCTCAATGGCATCCACTTTCACACCACCGCCTACATTGCCCTCACCCAGCTGAGTGAGTTCACGGTTGTAGCCCGGCGTGTAAACATTGCTGATGTTATTACTGGTGGTGTTTAAGGCATTCTGGGCAGCATTAAGGCCGCTTAAGCCAACAGAAAACATGCTCATGGTTGATATCCTTAGGCCGATACCTAATATATCGGCAGCACCCTAAAAAACTTGAGCCCTACCTAGCGCGAATCCGCCAGGTAGGTGCTCTCTGTTGTTAGCGACCCCATGGTATTCATAACGGCTATCAGCTTTTGGGCGTAGCGTGGGTCTGTGGCATAGCCGCCTCGCTGCAACGCATGCGCGGCTTGCTCGGCATTGGGCGCCTGCACCACCGCTGCGTAACGCGAATTTTTGCCGATCAGGTTGGCATAATCAGTAAGCGAATGCTCAAATGAATCATAGACACGGAACGTATCAACCACCTGTGTGCGGCGCCCGTTAATATATTCATGCGTCACAATATCGGTGGTTTTACCCTGCCAATGGCTACCCGCTTTAATCCCGAACAGGTTATGGCTGTTGCCTCCCTGACGGGTGGCTATTTCATGCTGCCCCCAGCCGGTTTCCAAGGCTGCCTGGGCTAATATCAACTCGGCGGGAACACCGCTTGCTTTACTGGCAGCTTGCGCGGGAACCGCCAATTTATCGAGAAAGCGCTGCACATGCTCTGGCGCGTTGTTATTAGCGCCAGACATGCCAAGTGATGTCTGCTCACCAACGTCAGCACGCTTGCGTATCGCATCCAATTCTAACAGAAAGCGACCGCTTCCCGGAGAGTTAGAAGGGTGCTCTCCTTGCGGCTGTATGGCGCCATCCAGCACACGTGGAGTGCCGCGTGGAATACCGGCAATGAGCGCTTGTAATTCTTGATCAGCTACATGTTCTTCGCCCACCACACCCTGGCGCTGAAGCTGCTCGACCAGTACATCTGCCAGGCCTATTCCTTTGGATGCAATGACCTGCGACCACTGCTGGTCCAGCATCTGCTGATAGGTATCCGTCGTCGTGCTACTCATCAGATCTGAAGAGGGAATAGCGTCACGCATGCTCTTCATCATCATATGTACAAAGAGCGCTTCAAACTGTTGGGCGGCTGAGTCTACCCCCGCTTCCGGGTCGATGCGTGCCGTATGCTGCAATCGCTGAAACCCCTGAACGTCTAACGCAAACTGGCCGGCCATATCATTAGAGACGCTCATTAAATCACCTCCAGCTCGGCACGCAGCGACCCAGACGCTTTTAGCGCCTCAAGAATCGTCATCAAATCCTGAGGTGTCGCCCCCAAGGCATTCAGCGCATTAACCACGTCTGTAAGCTGAGCACCCTCTACGATTTGTAGATACGCTTCCTGCTGCTCAATATCGATATCCGTATCCGGCACCACAACGGTTTGGCCCTGGCTAAACGGGCCTGGCTGGCTCACACCCAGGTTTCTATCGATAGTGATTGATAAGCTGCCATGGGCGACCGCTGCCTGGCGTAACGTCACGGCACTGTTCATTACCACGGAACCAGTACGCGAATTCAATACCACTCTGGCCGGCGCTTCAGTGGGCGTTATCTGAACGTTCTCTACGCGTGCCATAAAGTTGACCCGCGCGTTAGCGTCGACAGGGCCATCCAGCGCAATGACACGTCCATTACGGGCATAGGCCACCGATTGGCCAAATTCGTTATTAATCGCGGTCACCATACGCTGCACGGTACCGAAGTCTGATTCATTTAACTGCAGCTCCAGCATCCCGCCATTGCCGCCCAGGTTAAGTGCTACTTCACGTTCAACCAGTGCGCCGCCGGGGATGCGGCCCGCTGCTTGCTGGTTAACCTGTACGCTGCTACCGCCTGCCTGGGCACCCGCACCGCCTACCAGCATATTGCCTTGAGCAATCGCATAGGTATCGCCATCCGCACCTTTTAACGGTGTCATCAATAGCGTCCCCCCGCGTAAGCTACGCGCGTTGGCAATAGATGAAACCACAATATCCACACGCTGACCTGGACGCGAAAAAGGCGGTAGATCTGCGGTCACCATTACCGCCGCTACGTTACGTAGCTGCATATTAGTGCCCGGCGGAATAGTCACGCCAAGCTGAGACAGCATGTTGGAGAGGCTTTGGCTGGTAAAGGGGGCCTGGGTTGTTTGGTCACCCGTGCTATCCAGCCCGGCCACCAAACCATAACCCACCAATTGGTTATCGCGCACGCCTGCAAAGCTGGCTAACTCAATCACGCGCTCGGCATAAACGGGTAAAGCAAGTAGGCACATAAGTAGCAGAGCACCCAGTTGCGCCAGCCGCATTTTAATTAATCGAAAACCGTTTAGCTGCATGACGATCACTCTAGGCCACTAAGTTGTTTAGCCATTCCAGGTACCATTAGAAGGGCGAAATATTCAAGAAAAAGCGTTGCAGCCATCCCATGTGCTGAGCTTCATTAATATAGCCATCCCCCACATACTCTATGCGCGCATCCGCTACTTGCGTGGAGGGCACCGTATTCTGGGTGGTAATCGTGCGTGGATTCACGACGCCTGAAAAACGTATGAACTCGGTCCCTTGGTTAATACCGATCTGCTTTTCGCCCCTAACGCGCAAGTTACCGTTATTCATGACTTCTAAAACCGAGACGGTAATAGTGCCGGTAAACGAGTTGTTCGCTTGCGCACCGCCGCCGCCGTTAAAATCGCTGGCCCCGGCAATATCGAAACCATATTCAGCCAGGGTGTCGAGTACATCAGGCAACTGGGCAAGATCCAGCGATGCGCTGCCGTTACGCGACGCATTGGTACGCGCATTTTTGCTGGCGCTTACCTGCTCATCCAACACGATGGTGAGGATATCCCCCATTGCTCTTGGTCGACGGTCTTCAAACAGCGGCTGATAGCCTTGCCGGGCTTGGTAAATTGAGCCATTGGGAATAGGCGGTGGGCGATCCACAATTTCAATCTGCTCTTGTTCACCCACTACTGAGGCGCGGGGTATCTGGGCACAGCCGGCCGCCAGTAAGGTAAAAAACAGCAAAGCAATAACGCTTAGCCGACGGCTAACATGGTAAAAATCCCGCATGGTTCAATAAACCTCAACGCGCTCTTTATAGCTGGCTCAAACGTGCCAACATTTCATCGCTGGTAGATACGGCTTTGCTGTTAATCTCATACGCGCGCTGGGTTTGGATCATGCTAACCATCTCTTCCACAACGTTCACGTTCGAGGTCTCGACGTAGCCTTGGAACAAGCGCCCGGCACCGTTAATACCCGGTATATTTTCATTGGGAGCACCGGAGGCACCGGTTTCCAAGTAAAGGTTTCCACCTATGCTTTCTAAACCAGCGGGATTAATAAACGATGTCAGCGTAACTTGGCCAATGTCGTTGTCTACCGCAACGCCTGGCTGACGAACACTTACCGTACCATCTTCAGCGATAGTCACAGCCAAGGCATTTTCCGGCACAAAAATAGCTGGCTCCAGCGGGTAGCCGTTCGCCGTTACCATCTGACCATTTTCGTTGAGCTGGAAGCTTCCGTCCCGGGTATAGCCACTTGTACCATCAGGCAACAGCACTTGGAAAAAACCTTCGCCGTTGATAGCAAGGTCACGCGAGTTTTCGGTTTGCTCCAGGCCACCTTGAGTATGTAAACGCTCGGTGGCCACGGCGCGAACGCCGGTACCGACCTGCATACCTGAAGGCAGTCGGTCCTGGATATTGTTCTGTGCACCTGGCTGACGCATATTTTGGTACAGCAAGTCTTCAAACACGGGGCGCGAACGCTTAAAGCCATTGGTACTCACGTTGGCCAGGTTATTGGATATAACATCCAATTTCGTTTGCTGAGACTCAAGCCCGGTTTTAGCAGTCCACAAAGAAGTAATCATGAGTGTTCGTGTTCCCTTGTTAGGCGGCTGCTATCAGCCCTGAATAGAGAGCATGCTGTTGGCCCGCTGAGCATTCTCATCAACGGTGCTGAGCACTTTCATTTGCATATCGTAACGTCGCGCGACATCAATCATCGCGACCATGGCATCCACCGCGCTGACATTACTGCCTTCAAGCGCACCGCTGACCAAACGAGCATCCTCGTTTGCTGGCAGCACACCAGGTGCTCCCTCGTCATTGAGCGGAGCACGAAATAAGCCATCGTCACCGCGTGTCAGAGCCTGCTCGTCAGGCGTTACCAATTTGATCCGGCCAACATCAACGAGCGCTTCTGGGCCCTCGCCTTCAGGAATAGCGCTGATCGTGCCGTCAGCGCCGATGGATACCTGCGCTCCTTGAGGCACCGCAATAGGACCACCATCGCCCATCACTGGACGCCCTACGTTTAGCAGGACGCCATCACTATCCAGTTGCAGGTCGCCACGGCGTGTGTAGGTTTCCGTACCGTCATCGGCTAACACCGCCATCCAGGCATCACCCTGCATCGCGATATCCAGTGCACGCCCGGTAAACTCAACCGGGCCTTGTGAAAAATCACTTCCTGGCGTAGTGGTCATGACAGACGTACGCGTTGCCAAGAACGCTTCGCCTTGCACAGGCACCGAGCGCGCCGCCTGAAGCTGCCCACGAAAGCCGGTGGTGGTCACGTTCGCTAGGTTATTGCTGACCACCGACTGCTGATCCATGGCGTTTTTAGCACCGCTCATGGCGGTATATAGCATCCGATCCAAGTGATTTACTCCTTACACGAAAAGCCCATTATTAAAGGTTAATAATGGTTTGCAGGAGCTCATCCTGGGTGCTGATGGTTTGTGAGTTGGCTTGATAGGCGCGCTGAGCGACAATCATACTCACCAGTTCCTGGGCCATATCAACGTTGGAGGCTTCAGTGGCGCCAGCTTGTATTAAGCCTCGCATTCCTGTCCCTGGAGCGCCCACCAGTTCCTGACCAGAGGAGGCTGTGGCCGTCCAAAGGTTATCGCCGCCTGGCTTCAACCCTTCTGGATTACGAAAACTCGCCATAGCTACTTGGCCCGCAGCAAGCGATTGCTCATTAGAGTAATTGCGCATAATGGTGCCATCATCCTGGATAGTAACGCCAACTAAAGAGCCGGATGCATACCCATCTTGAGATACATCATTGGCTACCGAGGCATTACCAGACTGAGTGCTACCCGCCAGGTTTATATCAAAGCTAAGCGCTTCAGTTGCTCCCCCAAGTGGAGTAGAAGGGTCGCTGGCATAATTAATATTTGGGCGGTTATTGGCTACATCTACGTACTCTACACCACCACCGTCAGCCAGCTGCGGCTGCCCTACTCGCTTTAAGGTACCGTTTTGATTAAATTCAATAACAAAATCGTTAACACCATAGGCCTCAAAAGCTTCTCCCGGATCTGCAGCTTGTGCAGCTTGCACGACTGCCGAAATTGATCCTGTTGCGGATGCTGTAGCGGCTATTACGTTATTCACAGCGTCAGCAACGTCCGGATCATTAACACCAACTAAAGCTTGTTGTGCGAGATTGTTTGCAACTGCTTGGATCTCCGCAATAGTATTTGCGTCTGCCTCCAAATCTGTCGCTTGAGCTGCGTTATTTTGAGCAGCGATATCACCGCCTGTAGCTGCATTAACAATAAGGTCGGTTGCACTCTGAACTGCAGAAGCCAACTGCACAGGCGCTTCACCTACAATCGCTGTTTGACGAGTTGCAATGAAGTTATTAAATGCTCCAACTGTTGAAGGGTCATTTAATGGATCAATAGATGTTGCTGCAGTAACAACGCCATCTGCGTCGGTAGCGCCATCCATCTGCGCTTGAACTTCAGCAATGTAAGCTGCGTAGACAGCATTAGCCCCAGGTGTTACTTGCTGACCATTTAGGTATTTATCCAAAACCTCACTCAGAGAAAAACCTGCGCTTGAGGCAAAACTCTGTGCGGCACTGTTTACAGCTGCAATAACCTGCTCTTGAGTAGCCCCATTAGTATTTGCTGTGGTAGCGGCATTTTCAATGGCTGTTTGCAAACTTTGCAAACCAGTTTGAACATCGGACATGCTACTTAGCAGGTTATCGTACGAGTCTTTAACAACTTCTTGAGCATCAACAACTCCCTCAACCACACTGCCTGCGGCCAAGCCAACAGGATCCGAGTTCGTACTGTAGTACCCATCCATTACTACTTTTCCCAACCAGCTATTTTCAGCTTCTGGGCGCTTTTCGTAATAAACTGTCATATTTCTTGGATTACCCAATGAGTCATAGACGGTAAAGTTAGAGCTAAAGTTATAGCTCAGGTCTTCTTGGCTCGTTGGATTATCAGGGTTCATCAAATCAGTAGTTACTTGTACTTGCTGTAGTCCAGTACCGGCCTGCACTCGTGAATCCAAATTAAGAGAGGTAGATGCAGAAGTAGTCGCATTAGCAGCCAAGTTCCCCGCATCTACTGCCAATGCTTGCACAGCGCCACCTGCCTGTACATTGCCTTCAGCGTCTGCTGCGTACCCCATGATTTGCGCGCCTTGGGCATTTACTAAACGTCCGTCCGCCGTCATGGTTAGTTGGCCGTTACGTGAGTAACCCACTTCACCATTGGGCTGCTGAAAGCGGAAGAATCCTTCCCCTGAAATGGCCAAGTCCATATTACGTGATGAAGACTCAACATTGCCTTGGGTAAAATCTTGCAATACGGCAGATGTGCGTACACCAAGCCCTATGCGTGATTCAGCAAATACGTCGGCAAATTGTACATTTGAACTTTTAAAACCGACTGTCTGCGAGTTAGCAATGTTGTTACCGATAGCGCCTAATTTCTCACGCTGAGCGTTCAGACCACTAAGTGCTTGTGAAAAGCTCATGATGTTCCCCTGAAAAAGATATTGTTTAGCGAATAGTCAAAGAATTTGTTTAACGTCATTCAGGCTGATTTGGCCATAAATAGCGCCTAAATCCAGCCGCACGCTTCCACTACCGTCGTTAGGCGTCACGCGGTTGACCACCGCATACTGCAAGGCTGTGGATTCAACTCTTTCACCTTCAGCGTCGGCCGCCTCTAGTTGAATCGAATACCGACCACTGGCAGCGGCTGCCCCTTGGTCACTCAATCCAGGCCAATCAAATGAGTGAACGCCGGCATCTAGAGGGCCTAGATCGTCGTAAGTTTTGATGACTTGACCACCTTCACCAACAATCGTCGCCTTAACGCTCTTCGCTGGTTCTGCCAACTCTATCCCAAAGGGTGTTGTATACAATTTCCCTTCGTTATCTTGCTCCAGCAACACATCCTTACCGGGCACCATGATGCCTTTACCAATTAGACCGCTCGCCTGTAACGCCTGATTGGCATCCATTTGGCTGGTAATGCCTTCAAGTGTGCTATTCAGCTCTTCAATGCCACTTACCGTGTTGATTTGCGCCAGCTGGGACGTCATTTCCGCGTTTTCCATCGGATTTAGCGGGTCCTGGTTCTGCAGCTGGGTGATCAGCAGAGTCATAAAGCTATTGCGAAGCTCGTCTGACTGGCGAGCCGATAGACCGTTAGAGCCACCGCTGTTAATACTATTAACAACACTCGTATCGATACTACTCATGATTACCCCTCACCCAGTGACAGCGTCTGCATCATCATCTGTTTTGTGGTATTGAATACCTCTACGTTCGCCTGATAAGAGCGGGACGCGGAAATCATATTCACCATTTCATGCACAGGCTCTACATTGGGCTTGGCCACATAGCCCTCTTCATCAGCTGCGGGATGATTGGGCATGTATTCCAGACGCAGCGGTGAGTCGTCTTCCACAATGTCGGAGACTCTCACGCCACCAATACCAAAACGGGTGTTTTGTGCCTGCGCTTCAAACATCACGTGTTTCGCGCGGTATGTTTCACCATCAGGCCCGGCAATACTATCGGCGTTGGCCATATTGCTGGCGGTGACGTTCATTCGCTGGGATTGAGCACTCATGGCAGAGCCAGCAACATCAAACGCTGAAAACATCGACATCATTTATCTCCTACGCAGTTTGCTGGCCTACTCAGGCTGCATTGCGTTTTTTAGACCCTGGATACGGCGATTCATGATCGTAAGCGCCGCTTGGTAACGCACGGCATTATCAGCAAACTGAGTACGCTCGCGATCCATCTCAACCGTATTGCCGTCCAGACTCGGCTGGGAAGGAATTCGGTACAGTAACGCCGCATTACCGGCGCCTTGCCAAGCAGGCCCGGCACCGGCTAAATGCTGCCCAGACGTCCGAGCGAGCGTTAACCCCCCTTGGCTGCCCTGTTGTGAAACGCCACCGTCAACGGCTTTTTTAAGCTCGTTGGCAAAATCAATGTCCCGCGCCTTATAATTTGGCGTGTCGGCATTCGCAATATTAGCGGCCAGCACTTCATGACGCGATTGACGCAAGCCTAATGCCTGCTGGTGGTAGTTAAAGGCAGATTCTAGTTGATCAAGCATGCCGCGCCCTCGCTCGCCGGGAGGCAAAAAAATTAAATTTATCGATGGTGAAGAATACGCTTACGGCTGTCAGCCCAAAGCATGGAACAGCTAGCGTTTACACCAGCATTTCGTCTGTTTCATCTACTTCTTTTTCGCTACACTTACTGACTAAATCTCGTTATCCCCCGCCTGCTGAGCTGCCCCGCCATGTCACATCCGCTGCACATAAAACGTTGCTTCTCAGCAGTGTTCACGCGCTATTTTTCACTGGTGGTCTGTTTGGCGTGTTTCTCAAGCGCACAGGCAGACGATGCGCTCATGCAGGAAGTGCATCAGTTCTTGTATCAACAAACGCAGCCTCTAGGAGAGGAGGTGGTCATCGACGTGCGCCCCCCTTCTCCTCACTTACCGCCCTGCGTTCAGCCGGAACCTTTTTTGCCCAATGCGGGTCAATCACCTTTAGGGCGTGTTTCGGTAGGCGTTCGCTGCGGTGAAACACATCAGCAAGTGCGCTATTTACAGGCCCAAATTGATGTTATTGGCAACTACTGGGTGGCGCAGCACGATATTAATCGTGGCACACTGATTACCCCTGATATGCTCGTTGAGCAAAGTGGCAATTTGGGGAAGCTGTCGTCGCAAGCCCTAACCAATGAAGAAGAAATTGTTGGCAAGGTTGCTCAGCGGCAGATTCGAAGTGGCAGTACCTTTTTAACGCACTTCTTACAAACGCCTTCAGTTGTTGAGCGCGGTCAGCGGGTTATGGTCATCGCTCAAGGCAATGCTTTTCGCGTTTCACGCGAGGGAGAAGTGCTGGAAAGCGGAGGGGTAGGAGACCAGGTTCGCGTGCGCTTTGATACCCGTGAAATAGTAACGGCACGAATTAATGAACAAGGCATTTTAGTGGTGGATTTTTAGATCTGGTCTAAAGTTTTAACCACCAGGGCCGATAGTTGTTATCACTGACGCCGAATACACAGACGTTGACCATAAGGCATACAACGTGAACATTGATAACCTCAATTCATTGTTACGCTCGAACCAAGCGCAGCAACGTGATGAAACACAAAAGATGGGCGGGCCCAAGGCGGCTGAAGTCGCCGGTCAAACGCGTGAATCTACTCAGCTTAGCCATTCTCATTTCGATGATACGCAGGATATCGATATGGTAAAAGTTCAAGAGATTCGCGATGCCATTCGTGAGGG
The DNA here is from genome assembly GCF_052376035.1 of Halomonas sp. AOP7-E1-9. Taxonomy (NCBI): domain Bacteria; kingdom Pseudomonadati; phylum Pseudomonadota; class Gammaproteobacteria; order Oceanospirillales; family Halomonadaceae; genus Halomonas; species Halomonas sp. AOP7-E1-9. Next base: position 826 of record NZ_JBQSVC010000010.1, on the reverse strand, counting down.
CCGCCTCGAAATGCGGGCTGACCGTATTGCAGATGGCTTGATTGCCAATCTTTCAGAGTTATAAGGTAGCGTATTATGAGCCTTGCCCGTTTGCTTTCCGACCAGCAGCAGCGTATTGATGAGCTAGTGGCGCTATTATCGAGTGAGCAAACACTCTTAACGCAGGGTGACATTGACGGAAAAGCGCTTGCCGATACAGCAGAAGGTAAACAAGCGCTGCTGGCCGATATAGAGCGCATTGAAACGCTACGCCGCAATGTTCAAAAGCGACTTGGCTATGAAGACAACGCCAACGGGGCACGTTTGGCTGCTCGTGATGCTGGCTGTCAAACGGCCTGGGAAACGCTACTCGAAAAGAGCGAGCGTGTTGCGCGCATGAACGAACTAACCGGCCAGATGCTGTCGGTACGCATGAAGCACAATCAGGAAATGCTGGACTATATACGCCGAATTGCGGAAAAAACACTCTATAAACCTGATGGGCGTAATAGCGCGCAGTCAGGAAGGATCAACGCATCCGCTTAGTTATTCCCTTTAGACAAGTATCCCTTCTACAACTTCAATAAAAGCCTACCTTTTTATTACTGGCTCAGTTACCCGAACGTTATACCGCTCCAATTGCCAGGGCCAACGGCAGCACCGGTCATGCCGTAATGAATGGGCTTTTAGCCTCAACCGCACCACGCTTGTTAACGGTTAACTGCGTAACCTCCCCCCATCTAGGCGCTCATGCACGTAAATGCTTTCACGCCTGCCGATACTGGTAGCTTTTTAGGATTAGGAAAGAAAATCTATTGAATAGTGATGGGTTCTACTTTTCTTACAC
>NZ_JBQSVC010000009.1:0-114673 GCF_052376035.1 Halomonas sp. AOP7-E1-9 | reverse complement strand
GTGCATTTTTAACATAAAAAGTTTTTGCTACGAATTATTTTATTTTTATCGAGTTACGATAAGAGGGGCTTGTTGGCTACTATTTTTTGATATGTTGATAAAAAGCTCCGCTTAGCAGCGTTTTCGTTATTTATACGATTAAAGTCTTCAGTAGACTCTGATTAAACTTTTGAGTTTGCAAAGCGTTTACCAAGGTTAGCGAAGTCTTCACTTGACATTAGTATGTCAAAAATATCTTCAGGTGCCCCTTTGCCTTCGGCGCGGTGGGTCATAAAGTTGAAATCCATCTCGATCAGGTGTTCAAGGCGTGGTGCATAGAAATCGGGATACTGCGCCTGCATAATAGGTGGCAGATTATTGTAATTCCCCAGCACTTCTTTGAAGAAGTTGGTCATCTTGCCGGTTTGGCTGTACTCCAATTTACCTCGAGCTACGACGGCTTGATTCCATGCCTCCCGCTGATCATAATCTTCTCGCCAAGCTGCGTGCCGCTCATTGGCCGTAAATGTGCCGCTATCGTCATAAATAATCAGTGCTAGCTGATCTTGGGATAGGCCGCTAAAGGGGTTGCTGCCCCTGCCATTGGCAAAGGAGGTAGCCTGTTTAGCCCGCTCCAATAGTTCGGGGTCGTCTGTATTGGGGACTTCAGCGTCATATTTTGCGCGGTGAAGATGAAAGTCCCGAACGATTGGCTGGAGCAGTGCATCGGCTTTTTGCCCTAACGCTTTACGATCCAGGCTGGCATCACGCTCTTCGGCACGCAGGGCGCTGTCACTTAACTGCTGAGCCAACGTGGAAAGCTGGCTTGTTGGCTTCGATGAACCAGAAGTAGGCGTTGTGCTTCCTCCTTGTTCAGTTCCCTTGGCTGATACGTCCTGAGTGCGGTTACCAGACGTCGTTTGCGACGTCGCTGGGGTAGATGGACCAATACCGATTGCCATTGTGATACCTCCTTGTGACCTTGCTTAATAGCCATTACGTGTGTAGATGCACTATGTAGAAGCCCAATGTGCTTATTAACGATTAAAGTTACTATCGGCAGTTTGACCCAAAATGTTAAGAATATTTTGTATCTTTATGTAAGGTTTCTTATTAAGTGTCTATGCATAAGGTTTCTCATAGAGAGTGGGCTGCCTCAAATTCCAAGCGCACCGTTATTTTTCGGAGGATGACCTTTTGCATTGGTCGCCCATAGGGCGATCAATGCCAGAGAATGTCAACGAATCGGCGGCGCGTACTGAATACCGCCATCATTCCATAGGGCGTTTAAGCCGCGGGCTATGTTGAAGTCTGACTCGGTTCCTACGTTACGGTCATAAATATCGGCATAGTTGCCCACCTGTTTGACGATTTGGTACGCCCAGTCGGCCTCAATGCCCATGGCGTCGCCAAAATCACCGTCGCGTCCTAGCAGGCGCATTATGTCGGGGTTTTCTGAGCCGAGCTGTTCGTCTACGTTCGCCTGGCTAACGCCCAGTTCTTCAGCGTTGAGCATGGCAAACAGCGACCATTTTACGATATTGAACCACTGGTCATCGCCCTGGCGTACGGCGGGGCCAAGCGGTTCCTTGGAAATAATCTCGGGCAGCACTACCGCCATGTCGGGGTTGGCAAGCTGCATGCGTTGGGCATACAACTGAGAAGCATCGGAGCTTAAGACGTCGCAGCGCCCGGCTTCAAAACCGGCAATCGACTGTTCGGGAGAATCAAACACCACTGCGTCATAGTGCATGTCGTTAACACGGAAATAGTCTGAAAGGTTCAGCTCGCTGGTCGTGCCTGACTGCGTGCACACCGCCGCGCCGTCCAGGTCTTCGGCACTTTGCACGCCCAGGTCGCTTGCGACCATGAATGCTTGGCCATCGTAATAGCTCACCCCGGTAAAGTGCATACCTTGGGTGGTATCGCGGCTAGAGCTCCAGGTCGTCGTGCGGGAGAGCAGATCCACTTCGCCGGATTGCAGGGCGGTAAAACGCTCCACCGAATCGAGCGGTACGAAATCAACCTTGCTGGCATCGCCTAATGCCGCCGCGGCAATCGCGCGGCAGACATCGGTATCCAGGCCGCGATACGTATCGTTATCGTCCAGTGAGGAGAAGCCGGGCTGGGCGGCGTTCACCCCGCAGCGTACGCTATCGCGGGATTGAACGGTTTCTAATGTGGTGCCCAAGGCAACCGTCGGGACCAGGGCGCACGCGCCAATGCTTATCCATTTAAGGGTTTTCATTGTTGGTTCCTTAACGTGGTGACACAAAAAAGGCCGAGCAGTGCCCGGCCTCATCGCTTGCTGGCGTGCTATTCAAATAAACGTCAGCTGAACGCTTTACGCATGAACGGTGGCAACGCCAGGGCGCCCCGGTGGGCATCCACTGTGTAGTACTGTAGCGGCATTTCGTGACTAGCGGCAGCCTCTTCGCGGAAGGTTTCCACGTTGGTGCCTTTACCGGCAAGCGTCACGCTCCACCAGCCGGAAGGATAAACCGGCTGGGGGAAGGGCAACGTGGCGACACTGGCAAAGCCCGCTTCGCGCATGTCATGGCGCAGCTCACGAATAATCGAGCCACTGTGATAAAGCGGTGATTCGCTCTGCTGCACCATCACGCCATCGGCTTTCAGAATGCGGTGGCAGCGCTTAAGGAAGTCAGTCTTGAACAACCCTTCGGCGGGGCCGACCGGGTCGGTAGAGTCGATAATCAGCACGTCGATGCTTTCATCGGCAGCGTCATCTACCCACTTCACACCGTCGGCGAACAGCAGCTCGGCGCGTGGGTCGTCGTTGGCTTCCACCAGTGCCGGGAAGAAACGCTCGGAGGCCTTGGTGACTTCTTCATCGATATCGATCTGGGTGACTTTTTCAACGCCCGGGTGACGCAGCACTTCTTTCAGTGTGCCGCAGTCGCCGCCGCCGATAATCACCACGCGCTTGGGCGCCGGATGAGTAAACAGTGCCGGGTGGGCGATCATTTCGTGATACAGGAAGTTGTCGCGGTCGGTGAGCATCACGCAGCCGTCCAGCACCATCAGGTTGCCGTAGGTCTCGGTAGCGTATACTTCCAAGTGCTGGTACTCACTCTGCACATCCAACAGCTTTTCAGAGATCTTCAGCGAGAAGGCGCTGCCGTGGCTATCAAACACTTCGGTAAACCACTGGTCGTCGCGTAATTCGCTCATCAATTGGCTCCTGAGGAAGGGGTGTCGGAGTGGGTAGGAGTGCCTTGGTGATACTGCGGGCTTAACTCGTGCAGCGCTTCCATAAAGGCGGTGACGTTATCCGGGTTGGTAAACTGGCTGATGCCGTGGCCCAGGTTGAAAACATGCCCCGGACCGTGGCCGTAGCTTTCCAGCACGCGGGCGACTTCGGCACGAATCGCCGACGGGCGTGCAAACAGCACGTTGGGGTCGAGGTTGCCCTGAAGCGCAACCTTGTGGCCCACACGGGCGCGGGCGCTGGAGAGCTCGGTCGACCAGTCGATACCCAGTGCATCAGCACCAGCGCAGGCGATGTCTTCAAGCCACTGGCCGCCGTTTTTGGTGAATAGAATTACCGGTACGCGGCGTCCGTCGTGCTCGCGGATCAGCCCGGAAACAATTTGCTCCATATAGCGTAGCGAGAACTCCAGGTACGCGGGGGTGGAAAGCGCTCCGCCCCAGGTATCGAAGATCTGCACCGCCTGGGCGCCTGCGCGGATCTGCGCGTTCAGGTAATCGGTCACCGACTGCGCCAAGGTATCCAGCAGTTGATGCATGGTGTCTGGCGTATCGTAAAGCATGGTTTTCAGATGACGGAAGTCTTTGCTGGAACCGCCCTCCACCATGTAGGTTGCCAGCGTCCAGGGGCTTCCCGAGAAGCCGATCAGCGGCATACGCCCGTTCAGCTCGCGGCGAATGGTCGATACCGCACGCATGACGTAGTCCAGGTCGCGCTCGGCGTTGGGCACGCTTAGCGCCGCTACTTCTTCCGGGGTGCGCACGGTCTTGCGAAACTTGGGGCCTTCACCGGTTTCAAAATAGAGCCCCAGACCCATGGCATCGGGGATCGTCAAAATATCTGAAAACAGAATCGCCGCATCCAGCGGGTAACGCTCCAGCGGCTGAAGTGTTACTTCGCAGGCCAGGTCCTGGTTGCGACACAGGTCCATAAAACTGCCCGCATCGGCGCGGCGCTCACGATACTCAGGCAGATAGCGGCCTGCCTGACGCATCATCCATACCGGCGTGCGGTCAACGGGCTGGCGCGCTAGGGCGCGGAGAAAACGATCATTTTGCAACGGTGTGGAAGTCATAAACACGTGCCCTTGGGAAATTTACCTGTAGTGTATTTTAAAGGGTATACAAACCAGTGCTGATACTTTACTTGAAACATGATTGAAAAGGCGCTTGGCTCGGGTCTCTAAACCTTAAGGCAGAGGTGAGAGTGTACTTGAGAACGCCCAACTAAGCGGCATGCCGACGTGTAAAACGTGCCCAAACCTATCCGCTACGCAGAGGCCGGCGTGGCACGAAGCTACGGCTCTTCCTTCGCGGAAAAGGGATAAACCTCGGTCGTTGTCTTGCTCTCGTTCGCGCTAACGGTTGGGCGGCGGTCACGAGCACGCAGGTCACGATAAACAGCGGTGCGCATCAGCAGCATGGCCACCACCGGTGCAGTGAGCATCACAAAGGCAGTGATCAATAGCTCATGAATCACTAGCCGTGACTGTAGCGCCGAGAAGTAGATCATGGAGGCAATCAGAATAGAGCCGGTGCCTAGCGTGATCGTAATGGCGGGGCCGTGAATGCGCTGGAAGAAGTGCGGCAGTCTAACAAGGCCCAATGCACCGATCAGTACAATCGCGCTTCCAAGTAGCAATAGCAGGGTAATGGGCAGGCTGGCCCATAGCGGTAGTGACTCCAGCTGTGGGTTCATTCAATTACCTCGCCACGCATAAGAAATTTGGTAAGCGCGATGGTTGATACAAAGCCCGTCAGGGCAATCAGCATCGCGGCCTCAAAATAGATCACGCTGCCAAACCGGATGCCCAACGCCAGGGCAAACAGCATGGCACACATCCAGAGTGTATCAAGCGCCAGTACACGGTCTTGTGCGGTGGGGCCACGCAGTAAGCGCACCGTACACAGCAGCATGGCTAACAAGACGCTAAGTAGCGTGATATTGATTGCCAGAGAGAGCAGTGTGGTCATACTGAGCGCCCTTTATTCATGTTCAAATATCTCGATTAATGGCTGTTCATAGCGCGTTTTAATCGTGTCGATCCACCACTGCTCATCGTGAAGGTCAAACACATGCAGCGCCAAATCATTGGAGTCTGGCAACTGTTCTACCCACACGGTACCGGGGGTTGAGTTGATCAGGCACGAAAGCAACGCCAGGCCGTACGGGTCTTTAATATCCAGCGGCACACGGATGAACTGCGATTTTACCCCCTTGGCATTGAACAGGATGATGCGGCTGACGTTAAAGCAAGAACGCACGATTTCGATCATCGACATCAACAGCAGGCGTGCCAACACCCGCGGTTTACGCAGTGGCGCCGGGGCAAGCGGACGCAGTGGCTTGGCAAGCAGCGGTGCGGCAATGGCCAGGGCGCTGCCCAGTAGCATTTGCGCAGGCGCAATGCTTTGATTCAACAGCAGCCACATGATTAACAAGGCGCCCGATAAGGCAGGAGAGGGAAGCCAGCGCAGTGTCATTGGTCCGACTCCCCGAACGTACCACCTACCGCAGCGGTTGAGCCTAAACGGTTCAAATAGACCTCAGGCTGGTTGAGCGCTTCTGTGCTGCGCTCCAGGTACGCCATCGTCGGGCCTGCTTGAACGGTAAGCAGCAGGCAGGCCAGTAACAGGGTGATGACAGGCATGACTTCGGAGCGTTGCAGATGAGGCGCGACCGGATTCTGGACGGCCCAGAAGGTCCGTACCCCAAAACGCATTAACGAAATAATCCCTGCCAACCCGGAAAGCACGACCAGCGCAATGATGACCCAAGTGACGATTCCCCGCTCAATCAGCATGTCGGTAGGATTCAACAGGCTATGAAAAAGACTGAACTTGGCGATAAACCCTGACAGCGGCGGCAACCCGGTAATAATCAGGGCGCAGCAGGCGAAGGCCAGCCCCAAAAAGGCCAGCGCGCCTGGAATCGCCTTGCCGACGGGCTCTTCGGGCTTATCCTCCACCGCGAAAGCCTCCATGGTTAATGCCAGCATCGCGGCTCCCGGTGTGCGGATACGTTCAATTAACTCTATCAGCAGCAAAAACGCGGCAACCGCCAGTGTCGAACTGATCAAGTAAAACAGCGCCACGTTGATAAGTGCCGGTTGGCCGTAACCCACGGCGGCCAGCAGCGTGCCTGATGAGATGACCGCCGCATAGCCTGCCATACGGCCAGGTTCCTGGCTTGCAAGAATCCCGATGGTGCCGAAAGCAAGCGTGACAAGGCCTCCCCAGAGCAGCAGGTCAAAGCCGAAACCAGCGGCAGGACCTTCCGAGAACAACAGTAGCCACAGCCGAATCAACACGTACACGCCAACTTTGGTCATTAGCACCATCATGGCAGCCACTGGAGGGGAAGCCGCCGAGTAGGTTGTGGGCAGCCAGAAACCCAGTGGCCACATGGCGCTCTTGGTGAGAAAGGCTAACGCCAGAATAACCACGCCAATTTTTAACAACGTGAGGTCTTCCGGCGATAGCATGCTCAAGCGCATTGCCAGGTCGGTCATGTTTAGCGTGCCGGTCGTCGCGTAAATCAGGGCCACGCCAATCAGGAAAAAAAACGACGCTAACAAATTCACCACAATGTACTGCATGCCTGCTCTTATACGCACGCTGTTATAGCCATGCAGTATCAAGCCATACGAGGCCGCCAACATGACCTCGAAGAACACAAACAGATTGAACAGGTCATTGGTAAGAAAGGCCCCGTTAATGCCCATTAACAAAAACTGGAATAACGAGTGAAAGTGCACACCAATGCGGCTCCAGCGGATCATGGCAAAGATCAGAGAAGCGCTCGCCAATATTGATGCAAGCAGCAGCATCACCGCCGTTAGCCGGTCAACCAACAAGACAATGCCAAAGGGGGCTGTCCAGTTAGCCGAGAGGTAAAGGCCAATGCCATCGGGCCAGTATTCGTTATCTGCCAGCAAAAGCAGTGCGACCGAGGTCGCCAGCATCGCCAGCGTGCTGGCCAGGTTAATAAAAAACTTTTTTTGGTGATGACGTTCGTTTACCAGGATCAGCCCCGCCCCGAATATCAAGGGCAGTAAAACAGGTGCCAGCATTAAATGGTGCAGCCAAGGAAGACTCATCAATGGGGCTCCTTGCCATCAACGTGGTCGGTGCCGGTAAGCCCGCGAGCACCAATCATCACCACCAGATAAAGGGCTGTGGTGGCAAAGCCGATCACGATAGCCGTTAAGACCAGCGCCTGAGGCATTGGGTCGGCGTACAAAGCGGGGTCAATAGTGCCCTCGGCAAGCGTTAAGGGGGGCTGGTTGATGGAGAGACGTCCCATGATGAAGATAAATAGATTAACGGCATACGAAATAAGCAATAAGCCCGTAATGACCTGAAAGGTACGTGGACGCAGCAGCAGCCACACCCCGGAGCCAAACATGATGCCCATTGCCATGGCCATAACAGCTTCCATTAGCGGCTCTCCTGTTGAGGGTTAAGGGGCGCTGGCGCCGTGGTAGCAGGTAAGCGGTGGCTGCGTACAGACTGGTGTGCCAGCGCCACAAGCATCAGTATCGAGGAGCCAACGACCACGCCAAAGACGCCTAAATCAAACAGGAATGCACTCGGCAGGTGCACCTCGCCAAGCACAGGAAGCGTGAAGTGTGCGGTGTGGGTGGTCAGGAAAGGATAACCCAGCAGCCACGCGCCCAGGCCCGTTGCGCAGGCCGTCAGTAGGCCAAATGCAATCCAGCGGTGAGGGCGAAGGCGTAGATGCGTTTCCACCCACTGCGTACCGGCCAGCATGTATTGAACAATAATCGCAACCGCAAAGATCAAACCGGCAACGAAACCGCCGCCGGGCAGGTTATGGCCCCGAATAAAGAAGTAGGCCGCGATGACGCCCATCACGGGCAGCAACAAGCGTAAATAAACGCTGGGGATTTTGAGGTAACCTGTTGTCACTTGCTGGATAGGTGTTTGTCCTGCCGCAGGATCAACGCTGTTGGTCTGCTGAGCGGGAATGGGCAGGCTTTCAGGCGCGGGTCGGAAGCGCCGCAGCAGTGCGTAAACGGTCAAGGCGACAATGGCCAGCACCGCAATTTCGCCCAGCGTATCGAAATTACGGAAGTCGACCAGCAGCACATTGACCACGTTACTTCCCCCGCCTTCACTTAAGGCATGGGTAAGGAAAAAGTCAGAAATTCCGCCTTCAGAGGGCGTGCGTAGTAGCGCTGTATAGCTGACCAACGCCATGGCCAACCCCGCGCACACCGCAATAACGATATCGCGTGAGCGACGAAATAGTGCGCGTTTAGTGGCGGTAATGTTCAATTCTCGCGGCGTGATACGCGGGGGAAGCCAGCGTAGTCCCAGCAGGATAAGCACCGTGGTAATGGTTTCCACCATTAGTTGGGTAAGCGCCAGGTCGGGCGCCGATAGCCACAAAAACGACAGGCTGGTAATAATGCCCACACCGCCCACCAGGCTAAGCGCTGCCAAGCGATGGTATTTTGCCTGCCAGGCCGCCGCGACAGCGCAAATCGCCCCCATCAGCCATAGCCCGGCAAAGAGCCAGGAAAATTCCCCATTGGCAGGCAGAGCAAGCAGCGAGATGGGGCGTATCAGCAAAATGGGCGCCGCCAGAAGCATCACCACCATAAGCAAGAGCTGAGGCTGCAAGCGCCGCGTGCTGAGTATTTTTTCCAGCAACGAGGCGATGGATGAGATCCGCAGCATGGTGTTTTCGTAGGCTTGCTTGCCGTTAAAGCGCCCCAGCAACGGCACATGGGTGGCTTGAATTAGCCCATAGCGGACACGCAGCCAAATATACAACGCCACACCGCCGATTAACGCGACGAAACTCATTGCCAAAGGCAGGTTGAAACCGTGCCAAACGGCGAGACTGTAGTAGGGCGTTGCCTCGCCTAATACCGAGGTGACGGCAGCGTGCAAGAAGGGGCCGATACTCAGGCCTGGAATAATGCCCACCACCAGGCAGCAAAGCACTAAAAACTCAACAGGAAAGCGCATCCAGCGTGGTGGCTCATGCGGTTGGCGAGGCAAGTCATCAGGCAGCTTGCCGAAAAAGACGTAGGTAAAACGAAGCGAATACGTAACGCCAAAGACCCCCATCAACACCGCCGCAATGGACATCCCCCAGTTTTGTGCGGAGCCAACGCTTAGCGCTTCGGCAAAGAACATCTCCTTGGAAATAAACCCGTTAAGAAACGGGACGCCGGCCATCGCCGCACTGGCGACGATTGCCAGCGTGGACGTGTAGGGTAGCGCTTTATAAAGGCCGCGCAGGTGGCGCATATCTCGGGTGCCCGTCTCATGGTCAATAATGCCTGCGGCCATGAAAAGCGAGGCTTTAAACGTGGCATGGTTAACGGTATGGAAAATCGCGGCTACCAGTGCCAAGGGGGTGCCAATGCCCAGCAGTACGGTAATCAACCCCAGATGGCTGATGGTTGAGTAGGCCAGCAGGCCTTTCAAATCGTGTTGGAAAATAGCGGTGAAGGCACCTATCAACATGGTGCACACGCCAGCCCCCATGATGATCCAGCTCCACTCAGGCGTTCCCGACAGCGACGGCCAAAGCCGCATGAGCAAAAAAAGGCCCGCCTTGACCATGGTGGCGGAGTGCAAAAACGCCGATACCGGTGTTGGCGCTGCCATGGCATGCGGCAACCAGAAGTGAAAAGGGAACTGCGCGCTTTTGGTCAGCGCCCCTAACGCGACCAATAGCAGCATGGGCCGATAAAGCGCGTGATTACGGATGAGGTCACCCGAGGCCAACACAACATCAAGCGAGTAGCTGCCTACCATATGGCCAAGCATCAAGACACCGACCAGCAGACAAAGCCCCCCGGTTGCTGTCACGGTGAACGCCATGCGTGCGCCGCGGCGAGCGTCGGCGCGATGATGCCAATAGCCAATCAACAAAAACGAGGTAATGCTGGTTAACTCCCAGAACAGCACCAGCTGTATGAGATTGCCCGATAGCACCACCCCCAGCATTGAACCCATAAACGCGAGCAGAAACGAAAAAAAACGAGGCACAGGATCAGCAGGCGACATGTAGTAGCGGGCATAGATAATCACCAGCAATCCTATGCCCTGGATCAGCATGGCAAATAACCAGGCCAGGCCATCCATACGCAATACGACGTTTAGGCCGACACTGGGTAGCCAGCCAAACTCACTCCGCACAACCTCCCCGGCGCCTACCTGGGTATAAAGAAAACCGGTAATCAGCAGCCCCAAAAGCGTTACGCCACCCGCCAGCCATGCTTCGCGGTTACGCGCATTGGCGGGCATTAATGCGGCCATTATGCTGGCGATAAAAGGCGCGTTGATGAGTATAAGTAGCAGCATAATGTTCCGTCAGATGGTGAAGATTCTGGTGTCTCAGCGGTTATCACGCTGCGGGTAAATGGTCTGTCTGGGGAGTAGTACTATCTTAATCCACGCGCGGTAAATGTATATGCTAGAACAGGGTGAACCACGCTCACTCTTCTCTGCTTTAATTTTAGCGAGTAACAGCCGTGAGGCATGGCTCGCTTCCTGATAAACTACCCGCCCACTTTGCTCATACTGTTGTGGTTAACTGGTTTGGTTAATCTGCGAGGTAACCTGTGACCATTCGCTTCATTGCTGCTTCCCAACTGCCCACTCCCTGGGCCACGTTCACCATGCACGGTTTCGAAGACAACGCGACCGGTAAGGATCATATCGCCTTGACGCTGGGCGACCTCACGGGTGACGCGCCGGTACTGGGGCGTGTTCATTCCGAATGCCTGACCGGTGATGCGCTGTTCTCCATGCGTTGCGACTGTGGCTATCAACTGCAGGAAGCGCTTAAGCGTATCGCCGAAGAGGGCCGCGGCGTACTGCTTTACCTGCGCCAGGAAGGCCGCGGCATCGGGCTGCTCAACAAGATTCGCGCCTACCACCTACAAGACCAAGGGGCGGATACGGTAGAAGCCAACGAACAGCTCGGGTTTGGCGCCGATATGCGCCGCTATGACCTGTGCGTACCGATGCTCAACCACTTGGGCGTCACCGCGCTTAAGCTAATGACCAATAATCCGCGTAAAGTGGATGCGCTGACCCGGGATGGCGTTAATGTGGTTGAACGACTGCCCATCACCACCGGTTTAAACCCGCACAATGAGCAGTACCTTGCCACCAAGGCGGGTAAGCTTGGCCATATGATGGCGCTGGGTGATTTCACTCAGGCAAGCGATGTCGATATTGAGCGAAAAGGGTGATTGAAACGCTCCGGCTTTACCGGAGACTCCATATCTTGAGAGAATGTTGAGTTAAGTTCTTGTTAAACACTGGAATGCCATGGCAGCAGCGGATGTACGGTTTTCAACGCCAAGCTTTCGAAATACTTGCTCTAAGTGTTTATTAACCGTACGTGGGCTGAGTTCAAGAATTTGCCCAATTTCACGATTGGTTTTGCCCTGTGCAATCCACAATAGCACCTGTGATTCGCGGCGAGTAAGTCGCAACTGGTTTTGTAATAGTAATCCCTCGCTGTCCTCATCTTGATGTAACAATCGAAATAAGTGCTCATCAGTGGTGAACTCACCTAAGTAGCGTAATCTCAAAGCGGTGCAGGGCAAATTTAGAGCTAACTGATCGCCGCTTTGCGGAACCCGCGCTAACCAACATTGGATTTGCGTGGCCAAGTCTTTACGGGGAGATGCTCTTTTCTCTTCAGTGATACTAATCCATTGTTCTGCTTGGGGGGTGCCCCATAGCCACTCTCCCTTTGCATCGGTGGAGAAAGACGCTTGTCCCAATCGATCAAGAGCTGTATGAGCGCTTAGAGCGAGGCGGGCATTGCTGAGGTGGACGCGGATCCTTGCTACCAGTTCCTTTGGCCGAACAGGTTTAGTAACGTAATCTACGCCACCAGCTTCAAGCCCCCGCACTACATCCTCTGCATCAGTGAGGCCCGTCATAAATATTATCGGCACAGTGGCGAGCTCGGGATGCAGCTTTAGGCGACGGCAAGTCTCAAAGCCATCCAGGGTGGGCATGACAGCATCCATCAGTATTAAGTCGGGAATCATCTTCTCCGCAATGGAGATTGCTTGGGCACCCTCCATGGCGACTAGGGCGGTTAGACCTGCCTGCTCCAATGCATGATGGATCATACTAAGGGAGTCGACAGAGTCATCAACGACTAATATGAGGTCTTTACGTTGACTCAGAGTCATGAGGATTCCTCCAATAGGCGTACTACTTGGTGGAAATCAAATCGATCCAAAGCGCTTTCTAATGCCTCTGCTAGCGAAGTGTGAATCCGGTCGTCATCCATGGCTTGAGCTAGGCGGGAACGTAGTCCACTTAAATGCCCGATTTCAGCCAATGCCACTAACTCTTCCCGCAAGGCCCTTTCCATCGTGGCTGGCGCTGTTAAACGGGCATGATCGATCTCACGAAGCGCTGCGGTATAATGATTCCATTTCAGTTGAAGGTGTCTTGATAACGTGTCAAGCAACGCTCCTAGCTTGAAGGGCTTGATCAAGTAATCATTGTGCAAACCTTCAAAAAGCACATCAGCTTGGCTCTCTCTGACATTGGCGGAAAGCATAACCAGGGAACCATGAAATCCATCCTGGCGAAGTTGGCGAGCGGTTTGCCATCCGTCCAATCCAGGCATAGCGATATCCATTAAAATTAAGTCAGGCTGTGCGCTTTTCGCTAACGTTAGGCTCGCTACACCATCCGGTGCTTCCAATATAGTAAACCCTAGAGGTGTCAGCATGTCGCTGATCAGGCCGCGATGTGAGGGGTCATCATCAACCACCAGCAGGGTGCGACGTTCGCCAATATAGCCCTTGACCACTTGATTTATTCCTCGATCCATCTCAATGGGAACGATACTGGAAAGCATTACCGACAGGCGAAATTCGCTACCACAACCGGGTGAGCTGCTGACCTGTAAATCACCTCCCATAATGTCAGTTAAAAGTTTGGTGATCGTTAGCCCTAGCCCCGTGCCGTGTACTACGGGAACCCCTGGTTTTCGTACGCGCTCAAAAGGTTTGAAGATACGTTGAATATCTTCTTTGTCAATTCCCACCCCAGTATCACGAATGGTGAATTCTGCTACCTGATTCCGATAGCGGAAGTTCAGTGATACCTTGCCATGGTTGGTGAATTTGATAGCATTTGATAACAAATTAATCAGTATCTGGCGCAGGCGCTTTTCATCGGTGATGACCCATTCAGGAATGCGCCCTTGGCTATCAAAGGTGAAGTCGATATTTTTTTCCTGGGCCTGCAGCCGAAACATGGCAACCAGTTCATCGACCAATGCGCTGATTCTTACCTGATTGCGATAAAGCTCCAGTCGGCCCGCTTCAATCTTGGAGATTTCCAGCAAACCTTCAATTAAGTCAGAAAGATGCTCGGTACTACGACGGATGGTGGCCACGGCTTTGCGACGGTCAGGAGGGATGCTAGTGTCATGCTCAAGCAACTGCGCATAGCCGAAAGCGGCATTAAGAGGAGACCGCAGCTCATGGCTTAAACTGGTCAGATAACGACTTTTCGCTTGGTTAGCCGCTTCGGCAAGCTCCTTGGCTTTTTGAAGCTCCCGATCAGTTTTCTCATGAGCATCAATTTCGTCGAGTAACATGCGGGTCTGGCGATGAGACTCTTCATGAGCGACTACTCTGCTCTCGCTTGCCAACACAAAAAGCCACGCAACTACGCCGCTAACAATGACTAAAATGGCGAATATTTTAGCCAGGGTTGTTGCCATCAGTTCTTCCACTGCAGGCGATAGGTCGGGAAGTTGGTAATAAACCAGCACCAAAAATCCAGCAATGACCAGCGTGACAAGTAGTAAAAGGCTGGCAAAGTGGCCCATGCGAGAGTTGAAATGCTTAAGCATTCGTTTGGGGAGGAGGGCACCCATGCAGGCCATTAACTGCTCCTGAAAGGTAGCGTGCTGCTTACAGGCATCATTGCAACGGGCGTCCAGTGAACAGCAAAGCGAGCAGATGGGGGCGTTATAGGCAGGGCAGAAGGCCATATCTTCGCTATCGAAATGAAGCTCACAGATAATGCAGGCTTGGCCTTTAACGGCCGCTGCTGATTCTGGTGTGCGGGCAATGTAATAGCGCCCTTTGGTGAGCCAGGCGATAGAGGGAGCGCTGACGAACGCAGTTAAGAGCGCTAAGAAAGAAGCCAGCGCCGCTGCCGTCTCTCCCCATAACCCCGCTCGGGCGGTGAGGGCGACCGCCGTCGCCAATAGCATCGCGCCGAAGCCAACGGGGTTGATGTCGTACAGGTAGGCACGTTTGAACTCAATATACCTAGGGCTAAGCCCTAGCGGTTTGTTGATCACCAGATCAGCTACTAAGGCGCCGATCCAGGCCATTGCCACCATAGCGTAGTTGGCCAGAATGACTTCAAAAGCGCGGTAGATGCCTATCTCCATGAGCACTAATGCGATCATGACATTAAACACCAGCCAAACTACTCGCCCTGGGTGGCTATGCGTGAGTCGCGAGAAGAAGTTCGACCAGGCAATGGAGCCAGCATAGGCGTTGGTAACATTGATTTTGAGCTGCGAAAGCACCACAAAGATACCGGCGAGCGCCATTAAGGTGGCTGGGTGGGCGGTGACATAGCTGAAACCCACCAAATACATATGCATGGGTTCTTGGGCGAGCGTGATCTCAAGGCCATGATGCAGGGCGAGCACTGCCAGAAATGACCCCGCTAATGCCTTGATGGCACCAATGATGATCCAACCGGGACCGCCCGCCAGCATGGCGGCCCACCAACGCAAGCGTTTCCCTCGCGGTGCTTCGGGGAGAAACCGCAAGTAGTCAACTTGCTCTCCGATCTGGGCGACCAGGGCAAACATGACAGTGGTTGCCGCGCCGAACAGCAGCAAGTCGAACCCTTGGCCACCTACCATGTGATTATCGAATTCAACCCAGCGCTCTAACGAGTGGGGATCCTGCAGCAGTATGAAGACAAAGGGGGCTAGCTGAAGAGCAATCCATAGGGGCTGTGTCCATACCTGGAAACGGCTAATGTAGGTGAAACCATGGGTAACGATGGGAATGACCACCAGCGAGCTGATGATATAGCCAAAGGTGAGGGGAACGCTGAATAACACCTCAAGCGCCATTGCCATGATGGCCGCTTCTAACGCAAAGAAGATGAACGTGAAGGTAGCGTAGATGAGAGATGTCAGCGTTGAACCAAGGTACCCAAAGCCTGCCCCGCGGGTAAGCAGGTCTATATCTACTCCGTAGCGTGCTGCGTAGTAACTAATAGGAATCCCGAGAAGAAATATGACAATGGTGACGGCGACAATGGCAGCAATGGCATTGGTTATGCCATAGTTGAGGGTGATTACTCCCCCGATAGCCTCTAATGCCAGAAACGAAATCGTTCCTAGGGCGGTCAGTGCAACGCGTTTAGCGCTCCAGCGTCGTGCGGACTTAGCGGTAAAACGTAACGCAAAATCTTCTAATGTTTGGTTGGCGACCCATTGATTATAGTTGCGCCTAACCGGAAAGATTCGTTGCTTGGTGGTCGTCATGACAGACCTTGTGTCGGCCAATAAATCTCGGCCAGCAGGATGGGATGACCTCGTTGTAACGCAAACTTCATTACCAAATCATACAACGTCCATGTCTCAAGGGCTCATGTGAGTCTAAAGGCGGGCCTGAGTGGCAGGTATGGGTCAAATGACGTAGCTGCCTGGAGTATTCCCCGCATAGTCGCTCCACTGCGCCCTCCCCATACTCAATAGCGAGGAATCCAACAAGATTCCACAGGTTTTCAGACCTGTTTCGCTGACTTGGGGACTCACCATGATGATGAAAAAACATTCCATGCTGTCGCAGTTGCGGCGCTTATTAATAACAGGAATGGTGGCGCTGCCTGTTGCCTTAGCTATGTCGTCTCACGTGCTGGCAACACCGCCTACCGATGAGGTTAACACAACAGGGTTAGCGGTTACCGACGATACGGTAAACGTGGGGATTTTACACTCGCTGACCGGCACCATGGCTATTAGCGAGACCGGATCGGTTGAAGCTGAGCAGTTAGCCATCGAGCAAATCAACGCTCAAGGCGGAGTGCTTGGCCGACAAATCGTACCGATTATCGAAGATGGTGCTAGTGACTGGCCGACCTTCGCTGATCGAACGCGGAAGTTGCTTACTCAGGATAACGTTCCGGCCATCTTCGGTGCCTGGACGTCGGCCTCACGTAAGGCAATGTTGCCTGTACTGGAGCGTGAGAACGGTCTGCTTTACTACCCAACATTCTACGAGGGACTCGAAGAGTCGCCAAACGTTATCTATACCGGGCAGGAGGCTACTCAGCAGATATTGGCAGGCATCAACTGGGCATGGAATGAACAAGGAGCACGAACGTTCTATCTTATTGGGTCGGATTATATTTGGCCGCGTACCTCAATGAAGATTGCCCGCATCCATATTGAAGAAGTGCTTGGTGGTGAGGTTTTGGGCGAGGATTACGCCCCATTGGGTCACACTTCCTTCGGCTCCAACATCAACCGCATTCGCCTTCGCAAACCTGATGTCATTTTTGCAGCGGTAGTCGGCGGAAGTAACGTTGCTTGGTTTCGCCAGCTTAGTGCCGCAGGAATTAATGCCGACAATCAAACGTTGTTGACCATTTCGGTCACTGAAGATGAAGTTCTCGGCATTGGTGGTGAGAATGTCGAAGGCTTCTACTCTTCCATGAAATATTTTCAGAGCCTAGATAACGAAAATAACGCTGCATTCGTGGAAGCGTTCAAGGAGCGTTGGGGTGAAGATAGTGTTATTGGAGACGTTTCACAAGCCGCTTATCTCGGACCATGGTTATGGAAGGCCGGTGTCGAGAAAGCGGGCAGTTTTGACGTAGACGCGGTTTCCGCCGCTATGGCCGACATCGAGTTGACTACAGCGCCGGAAGGTTACGTCCAAGTGCATCCCAACCGCCACTTATGGAGCAAAACACGCATAGGTCGCTGGAACGAAGATGGTCAAGCTACCGTTGTGTGGGAGTCTGACCTCGTCGAACCCGACCCTTTCCCAGAAGGTTATCAATAAGCTTCGTTTCACATCACGGCGGTGCAAGCCGCTGTGATGTTGTTGCCGCATATTGATTTTTTAACAGGGGGAGGCCGCAATGAGTGGATTTAGTAATCAAGAGCTACTAGCAATCTTTGCAATGCAAGGCTTTGCTGGCGTGAGCTTTTTTAGTGTTTTGCTACTGATGGCCTTAGGTCTGGCCATCATCTATGGTCAGATGCGCGTGATCAATATGGCGCACGGTGAATTTATGGTGATAGGCGCCTACGCTACTTACCTCTGTTCGATCACTCTTGGGGCCTTGCCAGGGATGGCTGACTACTATCTTTTCTTCGCTATCCCTGCCGCCTTTGGCTGTGCGTTTCTAGTCGGCTATGTGGTCGAGATAGTGCTTATCCGGCACCTGTATCACCGCCCCTTGGATACCTTGCTGGCGACTTGGGGCTTGGCCTTGATCATGCAGCAAGGGTTTCGGTCTGCTTTTGGGGCTCGAGAGGTGAGCGTACTAGTGCCGGACTGGCTACGTGGCTCTTACCGGCCCACCATGATGATTGATATTCCACTCAATGGTATCGCCATTCTAGTACTGACCCTGCTGGTAACAGTAGGCGTGTGGTGGTTTCTCTTCCGCTCCCGTTGGGGGCTGCGAGTGCGCTGCACCACGACCAATCGAGATATGAGCGGCGCGGTGGGCATTAACACTAAGCGTGTTGACCGTGTCACCTTTGCGCTGGGTTGCGGCATTGCAGGTATTGCTGGCGCTGCTTTCACCACAATTTCTTCCACCGGCCCCACCAGCGGTTCGCTGTATATCGTTGATACCTTCCTGGTAGTGGTATTTGGCGGAGCTGGCAGCCTGATAGGTACTATCGCGTCGGCCTTTTCCATCGCCCAGGCCCAGTCGCTTATGGAATTCTTCCTGGGTTCCTCTATGGCCAAGGTACTCACGCTGCTAACGGTGATTGGCATCTTACTACTGCGCCCGGAAGGGCTCGTGGCTAGCAAGGTCCGCCGCTAAGGAGTCCTATCTAATGAACACACTTTTTCGTTTCTTTCAGGGGCGTCACGCTGGTTTAGGCAGCATTTTACTGCTAGCGGTCGTCCTGATGGTAGTTATGCCGCTTGTGTTTGATATCTACCGCCTGAACTTGGCAGGTCGTTACCTGACCTATGCCTTTGTAGCGCTCGGGCTGGTGTTGTGCTGGGGGTATGGCGGGATTCTTAGCCTTGGGCAAGGTATCTTCTTTGGCATTGGCGGTTATGCCATGGCGATGTTTTTGAAGATTGAGTCCTCAGACCCTGAAAGCACCAGTATTCAGACCACGCCGGGGATACCCGACTTTATGGACTGGAATCGTATTACTGAGTTGCCGTGGTTCTGGGTTCCGTTCAATAGCCTGACGTTTACCATCATTGCTGTGTTGGTGCTGCCTGCGGCTTTTGCCTTTTTGATTGGTTTCGCCATGTTCAAACGGCGTGTCAGTGGCGTTTACTTTGCCATTATCACTCAGGCCCTAGCGGTGGTGCTGACTATCCTGATTATCGGCCAGCAGGGCTATACCGGAGGCATTAATGGCATCACCGATCTGCGTACCTTGATGGGGTGGGATATTCGCGATGATAGCGCCCGCTATCTGCTGTATTACCTTAATGCCGTTTTGTTAATAGGGTGCCTGCTGATTGGCCGCTGGGTACTCAACTGCAAATATGGCCGCATTCTGACCGCCTTGCGTGACAAGGAGGATCGGGTGCGCTTTTCCGGCTACGACGTGGCCAACTTTAAAGTATTTATCTTTTGCTTGGCGGCGTTTATTTCTGGCATCGGCGGCGCGATGTTCACCCTTCAGGTGGGCTTTATGTCGCCCTCCTTCATCGGCATCGTGCCCTCCATTGAGTTTGTGATTTTTGCTGCGATAGGTGGGCGCTTATCACTGGTAGGTGGCGTCTATGGAGCGCTATTGGTGAGCTTTGCCAAAACCATGTTTGCCGAAGCCTACCCGCAACTCTGGCAGTTCTTGGTTGGTGCCGTCTTTATCCTAGTGGTGCTGGTACTGCCCTACGGATTGGCCAGTATTTATGGTCGCTTTGGCCACCGACTGCGCGAACCTTATGAACGCTGGTTCGGTGAAAGAAAGTCTCACTCTTCCGATTTAGGAGACGGTTTTCAAGCGCCGCTGCCAGAGACGCTGCAGGAGAAAAGGCCATGAGTTCAAACACTAATTTTCTACTCGCCATCGAAAACTTGACGGTCTCTTTTGATGGCTTCAAAGCCATTGAAGATCTGAATTTCTATATGGATGAGAGTGAGCTAAGGGTGATTATCGGGCCCAACGGCGCAGGTAAAACCACGCTGCTGGATATGATTTGTGGCAAAACCCGTGCCAGTGAAGGATCAATCAAATTCAGAGGGAAAGAGCTTACCCGAATGCGTGAGCATCGCATTGTCTGGGAGGGCGTAGGGCGTAAGTTTCAGACCCCTTCTATCTACGAGGAGTTGAGCGTCTTTGACAACCTTGAAGCCTCTTATCCGAGGGGGCGGAGCGTATTCGGCGCGCTGGCATTTAAGCGTGACGAAGAAGTGCTCCAGCGTATCCAGGAAGTGGCCAATGAGATCCAGCTGGAAAACCGTCTTAATGACCAAGCAGGCTTGCTTAGCCATGGACAAAAGCAGTGGTTGGAGATCGGTATGCTGCTCATTCAGGATCCAGAACTATTAATGCTGGATGAGCCGGTAGCGGGGATGAGTGTAAGCGAGCGCGAAGAAACGGCAAAGCTGTTGCGTAAGATTTCCAGGGGGCGTTCCGTCATCGTAATCGAGCATGACATGGAGTTTGTAGCCTCGCTGGGCGGCAAAGTGACGGTGCTTCATCAAGGCAAAATTCTGGCCGAGGGCGACATGATGGCACTCAAGCAAGATAAGCGCGTCATTGATGTTTATCTAGGCCATTAAAAGGAGAGCACCACCATGCTTGAAGTCAACGATTTACGCGTTAGCTATGGCCAAAGTGAAGTGATCCACGGCATCAATTTCGCCATGAATCAGAACGAAACATTGGCAGTCATGGGCCGTAATGGCATGGGCAAGACCACCCTATTCAAAGCCTTGATTGGGGTGCTGCCAAGCGGGGCGGGGAGCATCCGCTTGGAAGGTAAAGAACTGATCGGTCTGCCCGCCCATAAGCGCGTCGCCGCAGGTTTAGCCTACGTCCCCCAAGGGCGCATGATCTTTCCCAATCTCACCGTGATGGAGAATATTGAATCCGGTCTTGAGACGGCAAAAAGCCGCAAAGTACCCGGGGAGATATTTGACCTTTTCCCCGTATTGCTGGATATGCGCAACCGCAAGGGGGGCAACCTTTCTGGTGGCCAGCAGCAACAGCTCGCCATTGCTCGGGCATTGGTCACCGAGCCCAAGGTATTGCTGCTTGATGAACCCACTGAAGGTATTCAGCCTTCAATTATCAAAGAGATTGCGCGGACACTTAATGACATTCGCGAGATGAAAAAGATCGCCATTTTGGTTTCCGAACAAGTGCTTAGTTTTACCATGGAGATCGCCGACCGGCTCACGGTCATCGAGCGGGGCGAGCTTATTCACGAAGAAACACGCGCCACCGCCGATCAAGCCAAGATCGCTAGTTATCTGTCAGTTTAATCCTGCTTTTTAATCAATCATTTTTATCAGTGTTCAACAAGCACAGGGGTGAATCTTATGCGCCATGGCGATATTTCCAGCAGTGCCGATACCGTTGGTGTGGCGGTGGTCAACTATAAAATGCCGCGCCTGCATACCCGTGAAGAGGTGTTAGACAACGCCCGTCGCATCGCAAAAATGATCAAAGGTATGAAAGTGGGTTTTCCGGGAATGGATCTGGTGGTGTTTCCTGAATATAGCACTATGGGCATCATGTATGACAACGAGGAAATGATGGCCACCGCCGCGACTATCCCTGGCGACGAGACGGCGATTTTTTCAGCCGCCTGCCGGGAAGCCAACACCTGGGGTGTGTTTTCACTCACCGGAGAACGGCATGAGGATCATCCCCACAAAGCGCCCTACAACACCCTGATATTGATCGATAACCAAGGCGAGATAGTACAGCGGTATCGCAAGTGCATTCCCTGGTGTCCTATCGAAGGGTGGTATCCCGGCGACACTACCTACGTCACTGAAGGCCCGAAGGGCATGAAACTTAGCCTGATCATCTGTGATGACGGCAACTATCCGGAAGTCTGGCGCGACTGCGCCATGAAGGGGGCAGAGCTGATCGTGCGTTGCCAAGGCTATATGTACCCCGCTAAAGAGCAACAGGTGTTGATGTCTAAATCGATGGCCTGGGCCAACAACTGTTATGTGGCGGTGGCGAACGCCAGCGGCTTTGACGGGGTTTATTCCTACTTTGGTCATTCGGCGATTATTGGCTTCGACGGTCGCACGCTCGGTGAGTGTGGTGAAGAGGAGATGGGGATCCAGTTTGCCCAGCTTTCGATCAGTCAGATTCGCGATGCCCGCGCCAATGACCAGTCGCAAAACCATCTGTTCAAGCTATTGCACCGAGGGTACTCAGGTGTTCATACCTCGGGCGACGGTGATAAGGGCATTGCCGATTGCCCTTTCGATTTCTACCGTACCTGGGTCATGGATGCCCAGAAGGCGCAAGAAAACGTTGAGGCGCTAACGCGCAAAACGATTGGCGTTGCCGAATGTCCTGTGGGCGAGCTACCTGTCGAGGGCAAGGAGCGAGGTGCAGAGCGTGACTGAGACTTGGATGCTTAAAGGCCCTGGAGAGTTGTAAATGCCCTTCATTAATGATCGCCTTGAGAAGAGCCGAGAGAGCGCTGATCTTGGATACGAAGAGAAGGCCAAGGAAAGGTCTTCACGTTTCCGGTTTGACCCAGCACTGGTGATGCAGCGTTTGCGCGAACGTATTGTCGGTCAGGAAGGCATACTCAATGCCATGGAGGCGATGCTGCACGTGGTCAAGGCCGATATCGGTGCCGAGGAACGCCCGCTAGCCGTCAATCTTTTCCTGGGGCCCACCGGGTGGGCAAGACCGAAACGGTACGTTTGCTGGCAGAGGCTATTGTTGGCCGTGCAGATGCGCTGTGCCGTATCGATATGAACACGCTTGCTCAAGAGCACTATGCGGCGGCACTGACGGGCGCCCCGCCGGGCTATGTGGGTAGCAAAGAGGGCCATACGCTCTTTGATGTCGATGCCATTCAAGGCAGTTACAGTAAACCCGGTATCGTGCTGTTCGATGAGCTGGAGAAGGCCTCGAAGGAAGTGGTGCGTAGCCTGCTTAACGTAATGGACAGTGGCCAGTTAGTACTGTCGGGCGGTACACGGAGGATTGATTTTCGTAACACACTTATCTTTATGACCAGCAATATCGGTGCGACTGACGTGGTGGCTTATCGTCACCGGTTTGAGCAGGGGTGGCGCCACTGGTTAGGACTGAAGCCAAGCAAAGAAACCCTCGTGCAAGCACAGGCGTTGCAGCGCCATTTCGACCCTGAGTTTCTTAATCGTATAGACCGTATATTGCCTTTCGAGAAGCTGGATGAGACTTGGTGGTCGTCCTTGCTGGATATCGAGCTAACGAAACTTGATAAACGCCTCGCTAAACAGCAAATAACACTGCAGCTAACTGAGGATGCTCGAAACTGGTTGTGTGAGAAACGTGACCCAACATTTGGCGCTCGTGATTTAGCACGAAGGCTGCGTGTGACGCTAGAGCCTGCGCTGGCCAGTGCTTTGCTGACGCATCCTGATAGGCAGTTATTCCAAGTCAGCATCAACGAAAAACATTTGCTTAGCGTTCTTCCCATCGCCATTCAATAGTTTTGATACGTCATATAACGTAGTGACCGTGGTGTATTAGCTTATGGTCGCCTGAGTAACGATTTTACATAGTGGTACAGAGAAAAAATGGATTTCTCTATAACCAATATCCGACGTTACGTAAAAGAGGTATGTGTCATGGCTGAAACAATCATTAAAATTGACCTTAATCAGTCTCCTTACGAGAATGAGCAGGTCCATAACCGCTGGCATCCAGATATACCTATGGCCAGCATGGTTAAACCTGGCGACGACTTTATCATTGAGTGCCATGATTGGACTGGCGGACAAATCCATAATAATGACAGTGCTGACGATGTTCGTGATGTGGATTTAACTCAGGTGCATTTTTTATCAGGTCCAGTTGGTATTGAAGGCGCAGAACCTGGTGATTTGCTGGTTGTCGATATTCTCGATATTGGCACTTTTGACGAGAGCCAATGGGGCTTCAATGGCTTCTTTTCTAAGCAAAATGGTGGTGGTTTTTTAACTGAGCACTTCCCAGAAGCGCAAAAGTCGATCTGGGACTTTAATGGCATGTTTACTAAATCTCGACATATTCCCGGTGTAGAGTTTGCAGGCCTGATTCATCCAGGTTTGATTGGCTGTCTGCCTTCAAAAGAGATGTTGGATGAGTGGAACAAGCGAGAAAAAGCACTTTACGATACCGAGCCGGATCGTATCCCCCAGTTAGCTGCGCTGCCCTACGCCGATACGGCGCATATGGGCAAATTGTCAGGCACTGCCAAGCAGCAGGCTGCCGCTGAAGGCGCACGCACAGTGCCTCCGCGTGAACATGGTGGTAACTGTGATATCAAAGACTTATCACGGGGATCGACGATTTATTTCCCAGTTTACGTTAAGGATGGCGGCTTATCAGTAGGCGACCTGCACTTTAGCCAAGGTGATGGTGAAATCACTTTTTGTGGTGCCATTGAGATGGCCGGTTGGATCCACTTGCGGGTTAATCTGATCAAAGGGGGGATGGAGAAGTACGCCATCAAGAACCCTATTTTTAAGCCAAGCCCTATAACGCCAAAATACGATGATTATTTGATTTTTGAAGGAGTATCGGTAGACGAGCAAGGCAAGCAGCACTACCTGGATGTGCATGTGGCCTATCGTCAGGCTGTCCTCAATGCCATCGAGTATCTCAAAAAGTTTGGGTATACCGGTGCTCAAGCTTACTCTCTGCTAGGGTGCGCGCCTGTGCAAGGGCATATTAGTGGCGTCGTGGATATCCCCAATGCTTGCGCAACGCTTTGGTTGCCAACGGATATCTTTGAAATTGATGTGAAACCCAATGCCAATGGACCTGGTGCCCAAGTCGCTCAGGGGGCTGACTTACCACTCTCAAAAGATAAATAGAGGCTTCCAAGCATTAATAGCATTTAGATAGGCGGCGACATCTTAACATCGCTGCCTATTTGAAACAGGAACTATTAAGGAGAAAGTGGTATGCCCCTCTACGACTATAAATGTGCTGCCCATGGCTTATTTCACGAGTTGGTCCCCCTACGAGAGTCGGGTGATGCTCACGCTTGCCCAACGTGCGGAACGCTATCCCCTAGAGTACTGATGGTTGCTCCTCAGCTGCTAATGATGGATGCCACAAAACGTAATGCTTTTGCTCGCAATGAGAGAGCCGCACACGAGCCTAGGCATGGGAATCAGCATAGTGAACACGAGAACGGGTGCTGTCATCAAGAACGTCACAAACCTAAGGTCTTTTATACAGCTGAGGGTAACAAGTTTTTCCCTTCCGCTCGCCCATGGATGATTAGTCATTAAGTGAAGAGTTACTTTGACTACTGCGCTCACTTAGAAAAGTGATGTGGATATCGAACGAAATGCTGATAATGATGCTGTAGGGCGGCTAAAACAGCCAAAAATTGCTTTTTCTTAAACTTTTCTGACCGGCGTCTGGGCTATGTTGATACATGGCAGGACGCTGACTATCTGCAAAAGCGCAAGGAGGAGCAACCATGAAGGCATTTTGCTGGCATGGCAAAAATGACGTTTGTTATGACACGGTTCCTGATCCTGAAATAGGACACCCCCGCGATGCAGTCATCAATGTAAGCCTGCGCTATTTGCGGCTCCGATTTGCACCTCTACGACCACTTTATTCCCAACATGCAATGCGGTGACGTGCTTGACCTTGCCGCACTCACCTACGTCTTGCAGGAGCGGCATAATCCCAAGCGCGCCAACGTGTGTTGGGCACTGACAGCGGTCGGCATGAGGAAAGCGCCCGTGGCGCCGCCGCAGGATTTGAAGCGCCCCGTGGGATTGAAAACGCGCTGTCCTATCCACCTATTTGACACGCTGCATACAAACCCCAGTTGCTCTATTTTCCGCGCTTGGGGTTTGTCATATTTCAGCGCTATCATTCAGAACGCTATTATCCAGGTTAGCCGCGTCGTTTGCTGCTAATCATGACCGGGTGGAGAGATATGAGCCACACAGCCAGCGTCAGGTCGGAAGAGTTCAGCGCGTTAGAAGAGCGCTTACATAGCATCAGCCACGCGGTAGGCGCATTGTTAAGCGTCGTTGGGGCAGTAGTACTGCTGGTCATGGCGAGCATTGCCGCTCAAGTAGACCCATGGAAGCTGGCAAGCTTGGGCTTGTACGGCATGACGCTGATATTGCTATATACCGCCTCTACGCTTTATCACGGTATCCCGCATCGGCTGTGGAAACAGCGCTTTCAACTGCTTGATCACTGCGCGATTTACCTGCTGATCGCGGGCACCTATACGCCTTTCTTGCTGGTGAATATGCGCGGCCCAACGGGCTGGGCACTGTTTGCCGCTGTGTGGTCGCTGGCGCTGGTTGGTATTACCTGCAAGCTGCTGTGGCCACAGCGGCTGTCGATTTTTCGCGTGGTTATCTATTTACTAATGGGCTGGATGATTTTACTGGCATCAGAAGAAATGGCGGCGAAGCTCTCGGCAACCGGCATCATCTTACTGGCAGCAGGCGGCATCATTTATACGGTGGGCGTGATTTTCTATGCTGTGCGTGCAATTCCCTATAACCACGCTATATGGCACCTCTTTGTGGTGGGAGGAAGCGTCTGCCACTACTTTGCAGTAGTGGCAGCGGTACTGCCTCATACGGTGTAACTGGCTTACTGAGTGGCAGCTTGCTCGCGCTCACCGGCTTTTGCCAAGCTCGGACGCTGTGCATGACGCTTGTGGTAGATCAGAAACGGCTCGGGCAGGCGATGCTTCATGCCGATAGCCCAGGAGAGCGTATGGGTGAGAAACAGGTCGGCCAGGGTGAAGTCGCCGCCAAGCAGCGTTTCCTGGCCCTGAAAACGACGTTCAAGAGCGCCAAGCGCGCGCTGGAACTCCCACTCTGCGGTAGGAATCACGGCCGGTACGCGTTTTTCTTCAGGTAGCGCAAAGGTGTGCTTGGCTTGGGTCCAGAGCGGCTGTTCGACTTCGGTCACAATAAAGCTTAACCACTGGTCGACCAGGGCACGCTCGGCAGCGTTAGTCGGCAGCAGTTTGCCGTTACCGTAGTGCTCGGCCAGGTAGCGGCAAATGGCCGACGATTCAAACAGGGTAAGCTCGCCATCCTCCAGCACCGGTACTTTGCCGTCCGGATGGCGTGCCAGGTATGCCGGGGTTTGGCCTTCCCCTTTGTCCAGCGCAACATGCTGGCACTGGTATTCAAGGCCCAGCTCTTCAAGCGTCCAGGCGGCACGTAGCGAGCGTGAGCGGGGATAGGTATATAGCGTGATCATGGCGTGCTCCTGACAAGGTGCCAGCCGAAGCTGGCGAAAAGAAGACGCTTCCAATTTAGCGGCCTGGTGTCAGGATGTCGATATTGCCAGGATAATGCACGCGACCTTTGCGAGGCCGCATGCTCGGCGCGCACCTGAACGTATACGGCGGCTTACGCTTGGCTATCGCGTGCCTTGCGAATGCGCTCGTAGGCGTTACCGATTTCACTGGTGCGCGCCTGGGCCACTTCACGCATGCTTTCAGGCAAGCCTTTACCGGCCAGCTTATCCGGATGGTTTTGGCTCATTAAGCGACGGTAGGCTTTCTTGATCTCGGCATCGCTTGCCTCTTCACTCACACCCAGCACGCGGTAGGCGTCCTTAAGTGCCTCTTCACTGGCTCCTTGGGAGTTGGCGGCTGCGCCATGCAGCATGGCTTCAATCTGCTGTACCTCTGCTTCACTACAGCCAATGCCCCGCGCTACCCGCACGATCATTTCATGCTCTTCAGGATGCAAGACACCGTCAGCGGCGATAGCCGACAGCTGAACCTGTAAAAACACCTGGCGCATAACCGGTTGATGGCGGGTTAGGCGCCCGACGTTGGCAAGCTCAGCGTCCAGATCAAAGTTATCCGCACGGCCTCGCTCAAAGGCAGCGCGTGCCTTGGCCCGCTGCGCCCCCTGCAAATGCATCTGGTCAAACAGCTTTTCGGCAACGCTAAGCTCGCCTTCGGTCACTTTGCCATCGGCCTGGCAAAGGCAGCCCATAACGGAAAAAATCGACTCTAAAAAGCCTTCCTGAAGGCGCATGCGCGCCTCTCTTAACCGCTTGGCGAGGCGTCGTGCTAGCCACCAGCCCAGTACACCGCCAATTAACAGGCCAGTGGCGCCGCCGATGGCATAACCCACCAGGGCAAAAAATATAATCAGTAGTAACATGGCTCTCTCTAAGCGTCAGAAGTCGTGGGTTTGCAGCTGAGGGCGGCATTTTCAGCTATTGTCGCTTGACCAAACGGCGTTTTTCGCTGCGTAAGGCGGTAAAAGAAAGCGTGCTAACTTTTGTTGCCAGGCTTTCTGCCCTTTTGTTTGGAGAAGCGCAATGCCCTCGTTCCACCCGAGTGCCCCAAAAAAACTCTACGGTACACGATCTCAGGGTTTTTGAGTATCACAACCCGGCAGGCGGCCAACGC
Organism: Halomonas sp. AOP7-E1-9; assembly: GCF_052376035.1. Taxonomy (NCBI): domain Bacteria; kingdom Pseudomonadati; phylum Pseudomonadota; class Gammaproteobacteria; order Oceanospirillales; family Halomonadaceae; genus Halomonas; species Halomonas sp. AOP7-E1-9. The sequence continues at coordinate 86,633 of NZ_JBQSVC010000009.1, read as the reverse complement.
CCGTGCCCGTTCACTGTTTAAACTCAATCAGCCCGATGGGTTCGATTGCCCCGGCTGCACATAGGGCGACCCTGATATATAACTCCTGGTTTGAGATCTTCGAGAACGGGGTAAAAGCCGCTTGAGATGCTGCATAACGGCAGCCATGGGATCACCTCGCACTACTTCTTTCCCAAGCTGGGTGGCGCGTGCTAGCGCTGCGTGAGTGATCCCATCCGTTGAATAGGTCTAAAAGCGCCAGACAAGGGCTTTCAAATAAAGCAAACGCTCAAGTTTTAGGAGGGTACGCCGAAGATAGTTAACGGGCTTTAACGCTTGTCTGTCTGAAAACCATAGCGGATACGTATATTGATGGTGACCAGATCATCAACAGCGACATTCAACAAGTTTTTTCCACAAGAGGATTGTCATGAGCACTGTTAACAACGCCCACGACACGACCATGCCGTCGGTGCTGGGTAAAAAAGACAGTAATGATGAGATGGTGCATCGTATAGGCCACTTGACCCGCCTGCTGCGGGATAGCATGAAGGAGCTGGGCCTGGATCAGCAGATCAGCCAGGCAGCGCAGGCCATACCCGATGCCAATGACCGGCTCAACTATGTGGCCTCAATGACGGAACAGGCGGCTGAGCGGGCACTGAATGCCGTTGAACGTGCGCAACCCGTGCAAGACAAGCTTGAGGAGGAGGGCGCCGCGCTTAATACGCGCTGGCAGGCAGCGGCGGCTCTAGCCGTTGTAGAAAGCGACCCATCGCTTATCAAGGACACGCAGCTCTATTTGAGTGATTCGCTTCCGACCGCCACGGGGTCTACGCAGAAAGAGCTGCTTGAAATCATGATGGCTCAGGACTTCCAGGATCTAACCGGCCAGGTGATCAAGAAGATGATGGAGGTCATCCAGCTAATTGAAGAGCAGCTTGTTCAAGTGTTGGTCGACAATGTTCCTAACGTCACCGATGGGGTGAACATTGATGATAATCGCGATGAGCATGCCAAACTGCGCAATGGCCCGCAGGTAAGTGAAGGCAAGGTAGATGCCGTGTCAGGGCAGGACCAGGTAGATGATTTGCTGGATGAACTCGGTTTTTAAACCAGCATCTCTTTCCCGGTGGCTTGGCGCCCATTGTCTGGCACTTGCTTTGCGATGGCCGCCCGTAATAGGGCGGCGCTTATCTCGCTAATGAGGGTGCTTGTCGATCAGTCACGGTGTTGCTTTTAACTTGAGAGTGAAGGCAGCCGCTGGCGAATGGCGGCTTCGATGCCCTCTGCGTCCAGACCACAGTCCCGCAGCAATTCATCCGGCGTGCCGTGCTCTACAAATGCGTCGGGCAGGCCGAGATTGAGCACTTCTACCTGCACACCTTCAGCGTTGAGCAGTTCGTTAACAGCGCTTCCCGCGCCACCCGCAACGACGTTCTCTTCAAGCGTTATTAGAAGCTCATGCTCGTCGGCCGCGTGGAGGACCGTGTCGCGGTCCAGCGGCTTGATAGAGCGCATGTTGATATGCGTGGTGTTGAGCTTTTCGGCAACTTCAGCGGCTGCGGTGTTCAGGCTACCAAACGCGAGTAGCGCAATGCGCACGCCATCGCTTTGTGACTGACGGCGTACCTCCGCCTTGCCAATCGGAAGCGATTCCAGGTGCTCAGGGATTTCCACGCCGGGGCCAGTGCCGCGCGGGTAACGCACTGCCGCAGGGCCGGGATGATGATAGGCCGCACTCAACATGGCGCGACACTCGGCTTCATCGGCAGGTGCCAGGATGACCATGCCGGGTACGCAGCGTAAAAAGGACAAATCCATGCTGCCGTGGTGAGTGGGGCCGTCTTCACCCACAAGCCCTGCCCGGTCGATGGCAAAGGTGACGTCCAGCTCCTGCACCGCTACGTCATGAATGAGCTGGTCATAGCCGCGCTGCAAAAATGTTGAGTAGATGGCCACCACCGGCTTCATGCCTTCGCAGGCCATGCCCGCCGCGAGCGTCACGGCGTGCTGTTCGGCAATGGCTACATCAAAGTAGCGCGCTGGGTACTCTTTGGAGAAACGAATCAGGTCGGAGCCTTCGCGCATGGCGGGAGTAATCCCTATCAGGCGTGAATCGCTTGCGGCCATATCGCACAGCCAGTCGCCGAATACGTTGCAGTACTTTCTCTTGGGGGCGGATGGCGCTTTGAAGGGTGGGGCGGGCGCCACGCTGGCTTTCTCAAGTTTGGTGATGGCGTGGTAGCCAATCTGGTCCGCCTCGGCGGGTAAAAAGCCTTTGCCTTTGCAGGTTTTGATATGCAGAAACTGCGGGCCGTCCAGCTCGCGCAGGTTACGCAGCGTCTCGGTCAGTGCCTCAAGGTCGTGCCCGTCAATCGGGCCGATGTAGTGAAAACCCATTTCCTCGAACAGCGTGGCGGGGCTGACCATGCCTTTCATGTGCTCTTCGGTGCGCTTGGCAATTTCCAATGCGCCTGGCAGATGAGAAAGTACTTTTTTGCCCTCTTCGCGCATTTTTAGATAGGGTTTGCTCGACATCATCCGGGCGAGGTACGTCGCCAGGCCACCGACGTTTTCCGAGATCGACATCTCGTTGTCGTTGAGCACGACCAGCATGTTGGCGTTGACGTGGCCGGCATGGGCCAGCGCTTCAAAAGCCATGCCCGCCGTGAGCGCGCCATCACCAATAATCGCACAGACGCGGCGATTATCGCCTTTGGCCTGAGCAGCCAACGCCATGCCGAGCGCTGCGGAAATCGAGGTGCTCGAGTGGCCCACGCCAAAGGTGTCGTATTCGGATTCAGCGCGGCGCGGAAATGCCGCCAGGCCGCCGTGCTGGCGAATGCTGAGCATCGCTTCACGGCGGCCGGTGAGAATCTTGTGTGGATAGGCCTGATGGCCTACGTCCCACACCAGGCGATCCTTGGGCGTATGAAAGGCGTGGTGCAGGGCCACGCTCAGCTCTACTACCCCCAAGCCTGCGCCAAAGTGGCCGCCGGAAACGCCCACGCTATAAAGCAGGTAGGCACGCAGCTCGTCAGCCAGTTGGGCAAGCTGCTGGGTATTCATGGCCCGCAGCGCAGCGGGATGATCAAAAGAGTCGAGCAGCGGCGTTGCCGGACGCTCGCGGGGAATCTCGTCGAACAGCTTCATGGGCATCTAGTGGTCGCGCTCGATCATATAGTGGGCTAATTCGGCCAAGGGGGCGGCTTGCTCGCCTAATGGGGCGAGAGCGGCAATGGCCTCGTCAATCAGGGTGCGCGCTTTTTGTTGCGCGCCTTCCAGCCCCAACAGGCTGGGATACGTCGGCTTGGCGCGTGCAGCGTCAGCGCCGGATATTTTGCCGAGTGTCATGGTGTCACCCGTCACATCAAGGACATCATCATGAATCTGGAAGGCTAGACCAATGGCGCGCGCGTAGCGAGTCAGGGCATTTATACGCGGGTCGCTCTCGTCAACGGCAATCAGCCCGCCCATACGCACCGCCGCCACAATCAGCGCACCGGTTTTATGAGCGTGCATGTGCGCCAGGGCGTCCACGTCAGGGTGGCCGCCGATAGCCGCCAAGTCCAGTGCTTGGCCTGCCACCATGCCCTCACGGCCAGACGCCGTGGTAAGCGTCGTGATCAGGCTGCCAAGCCGCGGGTGAGCGGTGCGTGCCAGCACGTCAAAGGCCAGGGTTTGTAGCGCGTCGCCTGCCAGAATCGCGGTCGCTTCGTCATAGGCGATATGCACGGTGGGCTGGCCTCGGCGCAGATCATCGTCATCCATGGCGGGCAAGTCGTCATGAATCAATGAGTAGGCGTGGATGAGCTCAATGGCGGCGGCCGGGGCGTCGAGGTCTTCATCGCGTGCCCCCAGCGCCTGCCCAGCAAGATAAACAAGCAGCGGGCGCAAGCGCTTGCCGCCGACTAAAAGACCGTGGCGCATGGCGTTATCAAGCCGCGGTACCACGGCGCGCTCGTCAAAAAGCGCGTTTAGCGTGGCATCTACCCGGGCATTGCTGGCCTGACGTAAGGCGGTCAATGAGGGGGCGTTGGTCGCTACCATGGGGGCGTCTCCTTACCCTCGTCAGTGGCATCCTTGGGCGATTCACTATCAGCAAACGGCGTGACGTTTAAACGGCCTTCGCTATCTTCGCTCAGCGCGCGGACTTTTAGCTCGGCACTGTCCAGGCGTTGCTGGGCGTCGCGCGTCAACCGGACGCCCTGCTCAAAGGCGCCCAGCGCATCTTCCAATGACAGCTCGCCTGACTCCAGGCGTTCTACGATGGTTTCCAGCTGGTCAACCGTGGCCGCAAAATCCTGCGGTGAAGGTGTGGTATCGCTCATTGGTCAATGCCTACTGTTTTCTGGCGCCCCATCAAAAAGGCTGCGCGTGTGCCTGCCATGACAAACGCACAGTATACACCGAGGGCAGGGGGTGGCGTCTGCCCCAGGCCGCTTTGTGCGTATGACTTGCACTGTTTTCATCTTGATAACGCACACATTTCATCAGTTCGTATCGGCCTGATGGGCGTGCGGTATGCTACTATACGGCCTTTTCGTGAACCGATACACGGCGCACGCCGCCGACCATAGAGGTTGATTCAGCCATGGCTAAAACGTCCCTGGAAAAGAGCAAGATCAAGATCCTGCTACTCGAGGGCGTCCACCAAAGTGCGGTGGACAATTTTCAAAATGCCGGATATGAAAATATCGAGCATCTGCCGACATCGCTAGATGAAGCATCGTTGATCGAAAAGATCCGTGATGTACATTTCATCGGTATTCGCTCGCGTACCCAGCTTAATGAGCGCGTATTTGCAGCGGCAGAGAAGCTGGTCGGCGTTGGCTGCTTCTGTATCGGAACCAACCAGGTGGACCTGAATGCGGCGCTAAAGCGTGGTATTGCCGTGTTCAACGCGCCTTACTCCAACACCCGTTCGGTCGCTGAGCTGGTATTGGCAGAAGCGATCATGCTGTTGCGTGGCATCCCTGAAAAAAATGCCCGTGCTCATCAGGGCGGCTGGCTGAAATCAGCCAAAAACTCGCACGAAGCACGCGGTAAAACGCTGGGTATTGTTGGCTACGGCAGCATCGGCGCGCAGCTTTCTGTGCTGGCCGAGTCGCTGGGCTTTAACGTTATCTACTACGATATCATCACCAAACTCGGCATGGGTAATGCAAGCCAGGTCACCAGCCTTGAAGAGCTGTTAAACCGCTCGGATGTGGTGAGCTTGCACGTACCGGACTTGCCCTCTACCCGCTGGATGATGGGCGCGAAAGAGATTGCTGCGATGAAACCAGGTGCCATCTTCATCAATGCCTCACGCGGCAGTGTCGTGGAAATTGAACCCTTGGCGGATGCCATCAAAGCAGGCCATCTCAATGGCGCTGCGGTGGATGTGTTCCCGGTGGAGCCCAAGGGCAACGATGAAGAGTTTGAAAGCCCGTTACGTGGTTTGGAAAATGTGATCCTGACCCCGCATGTGGGTGGCTCTACGCTCGAAGCCCAGGAAAATATCGGTATTGAAGTGGCCGAAAAGCTGACGACCTACTCGGATAACGGCACCACGATCACCTCGGTCAACTTCCCCGAAGTGGCGCTGCCTGCCCACCCCGATAAGCACCGCTTGCTGCATATTCATGACAACGTGCCGGGCGTACTGTCGGAAATTAACCGCGTGCTGTCCGAAAACGGCATTAACATCTCGGGCCAGTACCTGCAGACCAACGATAAGGTCGGCTATGTGGTCATTGATGTCGACAAAGCTTACGGTCCGCAAGCGCTGGAAGCATTGAGACAGGTAGAGCACACGCTGAAAATCCGTGCACTTTACTCAGCGCACAATAGCTAGGATTGATTGGCAGCTGCGAGGCTTGGTGACAACGCAAAACACTGGGCTGATGGCGTAAAAAAACGGCTCCCGAAAGGGGGCCGTTTGGGTTGTTAAGGCGGGTAGCACTGAGTAAAAGGGCTAAGCAAGATCAAACAGCAGTACTTCGCTTGTATCCTGGCCGGTCACGCTGATCGCATCGCCAGGCTCAAACGCAGCGGCATCGCCGGTACTGAGCTGTTCACCATTGACCTCGACCGCGCCCTTTACCACGTGCAGCCAGGCATAGCGCGTAGCCGGTGTCTTGACGCTGTCGCCTGCATCAAATGAGCCTGCATAAAGATTAACGTCCTGGTTCAGGCTCACTGAGCCTTCACGGCCCTGCTGTGATGCTACCAGGCGCCACTGGTTTTGGCGGCCTGCGGCTGGAAATGCTTTCTGCTCGTAGCTGGGCTTAATGCCAAGCGCTTTGGGCTCAATCCAGATCTGCAGGAAGTGCAGTCCGTTCTCTTTGGAGTGATTAAACTCGCTGTGCACAACGCCGGTGCCCGCTGACATGCGCTGTACATCGCCCGGGCGCATGACCTCGCCATTGCCCATGTTGTCCTTGTGCTCCATTTCGCCTTCCAGCACGTAGGAAATAATCTCCATGTCCCGGTGCGGGTGGGCACCAAAGCCATGACCACCGGCGACGCGGTCTTCGTTGATCACCCGTAGGGCGCGAAAGCCCATATGCTTGGGGTCATGGTAATTGGCAAACGAGAACGTATGGTACGAACGCAGCCAGCCGTGGTCTGCATAGCCCCGCTCATCCGCGCGACGAATTTTCATGGTGTGCTCCCAGTTGTGTTGAAGGAGTAGCTGTTGAAGGAATGCGCTCAATATACGCCTGAAACCGCACGGCGTGGGGTGAAGGTTTCTGCACGATAACGTCGATTAAATCGACGAATTTTTAAACCGCGAGTGACCTGCGTCAATCTGGCAGGATTCAAGCGCTGCGCCGTTTGCGCTAGACTATGCGCGTTTATTAACCCGGTCCGCCCTTTACGAGGGTGACTACTGGAGCTTGTTATGTCTGCACCTGTTTCTGAAGCTGGCGATATGCCGCGTATTGTCGTGGCAGCATTGTATAAATTCGTTACGTTAAATGACTTTGAAGCGCTGCGTGAGCCGCTGCGCCAAGCCATGGTCGATCATGATGTTAAAGGCACGCTGCTGCTCGCTAAAGAGGGCATCAATGGCACCGTCGCGGGGACTCGCGAAGGTATTGATGCACTGCTTGGCTGGCTGACCGCTGACCCGCGCTTGACCGATATCGACCATAAAGAGTCTTACTGCGACGAAACCCCGTTCTATCGCACCAAGGTTAAGCTCAAAAAAGAGATCGTGACGCTGGGCGTACCAGGCATTGATCCTAACAACACCGTTGGTACCTATGTTGAGCCTGAAAACTGGAACGAGGTGATTTCAGACCCCGAAGTGCTGGTGATCGACACTCGCAATGATTACGAAGTGGCGATTGGCAGCTTCGAAGGCGCGGTTGACCCAAAAACCACCACGTTCCGTGAGTTTCCCGACTACGTGCGTGAGCATTACGACCCAGAGAAGCATAAAAAAGTCGCCATGTTCTGCACCGGCGGTATTCGCTGTGAAAAAGCCTCCAGCTTTATGCTCAAAGAGGGGTTTGACGAGGTCTACCACCTCAAGGGTGGCGTTTTGAACTACCTGGAGAAAGTCCCGGAAGAGCAGTCGTTATGGCGTGGCGAATGCTTTGTGTTCGATAACCGCGTCACCGTGCGTCACGACTTGAGTGAAGGCCTGTTCGAGCAGTGCCACGCCTGTCGTATGCCGATTTCCGAAGACGACATGCAGTCGTCAGCCTACGAGCCTGGGATTAGCTGTCCTAATTGCATCGATTCACTGCCCGAGAAAACGCGCGCCGCGGCCCGTGAACGTCAGCGCCAAATTGATCTTGCCAAAGCGCGTGGCCAGCCGCATCCGCTGGGTTATAACCATCGCGAGAAGGCCTGATAGCGGCGCCAAGGAGTGGCGTAATGTCGGCGGCCACGCCTGTGGCCGTTTTCTATCTATAGCGATGTTCTGCCATTCGCTAGCTTCCTCCATTAGTGGAATTCGTTTCCGTAAACGCGACAGCGGCCTTTGCGGCACGTTATCCTGTTACTCTTTACGCCTTTAGGAGAGAGCAGGGTGAGTGAAGCCAAGCGTAGGACGGTCGGGCGTCCGGCAAATGCCGCTAAAGCGAGTGGCGGGCATAGCCAGTCGCTGGTACGCGGCTTAACGTTACTGGAGTTTTTAGCGGCAAGCCCACTAGGGCTTGCGCTGTCAGACGTGGCTGAAAAAGCCGAGTTAGCCCCTTCTACCACCCACCGCTTGCTCCAGGCTCTGCAAAGCCAGGGGTTTGTTAGCCAGGAGAACGAGCAGGGGTTATGGCGTATTGACGTCAAAACCTTCCGTATCGGTAACAGCTTTTTAGAAGCTCGCGATGTGGTGGCATCAAGCCGGCCCTTTCTACGCCGCTTAACCGCTGAAACCGGCGAGACCGCCAATTTGGGTATCCGCGATGGCGACACAGCCGTTTTTCTGGCCCAGCACGAGTCGCCCCAAATGATGCGCATGATTACCCGCTTGGGCTCACGCGCCCCGCTGCATGCCTCTGGCGTGGGTAAAGCGCTGTTGGCATGGATGCCCACTGACGAACGCGCTCGCTTTTTGGATAACCGTGAACTCACCCGTGTTACCGACAATACACTGTGCAGTCCAGACGCACTGACCGCCGAAATGCACCAGGTGTGTGATCAAGGTTTTGCCTGTGACCGCGAGGAGCACGCCATTGGCCTGCATTGCGTCGCGGCCTGTATCTTCGACGAGCACGCCACGCCGCTGGCGGCTATTTCTGTTTCAGGCCCCATGGCGCGTATCCCTGAAGCACGCCTGCTGGCGCTGGGTAAGCTGGTGCGCCAGGTCGCCGATGAAATTACCGCTCAACTTGGGGGCCAGGTGCCGCAGTAACGTTCGGCCACCCGTTGCATGCTGAGTCTTTTCCTTGTTGCGTTTGTTAGTGCGACCCTGCTGCCTGGCGGCTCTGAAGTTTGGCTTGCCAGACTTTGGTGTTTGGGGGAGCCGGCTATTTTACTCTGGGCGGTAGCAACGGCGGGTAATACGCTGGGCAGTCTGGTCAATGTGGCGATGGGCCGCTATGCACGTCAGTTTCAGGATCGCCGGTGGTTCCCTGCATCGCCCAAACGCCTTGCCCAGGCCGAGCGCTGGTATCACAAGCTTGGCGAGGCCAGCCTACTGCTTTCCTGGCTGCCGGTGGTGGGCGACCCACTGACGGTACTGGCCGGATTGTTTCGGCTTCCCTGGTGGCGTGCTTTTTTGTGGATTGTGGTTGCCAAGGGCGTACGCTATGGCGTGGTGCTGGGCCTTGCAAATCAGTGGCTGTTACCGCTTTGTCAGAATTGAGCGTCACGCGATCACGGGTTAGTTGCGTCAAGTTAACGGCCAGACCTTATTATGTTCCCATGTTACGCTGTACGCTTTATACGTTATCAGCCTGCTTGGTGCGTGCATTTGTAGTTGCATAAAGCAGGCTAGCAATTAAATTTAAGAAAGCATTTCTCTAACGGAGGTACAGGCGTGACGTCAATACGTATATTTCCCTGGCTAGGTATTTGGCTAATGACACTGCTTGTGTTTTTTGCCACGCCGGTATTAGCCCAAACGACGACGGTCGAAAGTGATCGTGCATCGCCTCCAGCGGAAGTGCCCGCTTCTTACGAAGCACTTGCTGATCTCCTCGAAAATGAGCAGTCGCGCCAAGAGCTAATTGATGTATTACGTCAACAGGCATCCGCGTTGCCCGCCGGTTTAGAGGCTGAGTTATCCCCTGAAGCCGCCGCTCAAGGAAGCGATTTGGCTCCAGAGGATGTCTCATTGCCGCGCCAGTTGGCGGAGCTGACAAGCGATGTTGTCAGTAATATTGGCCTGCAGATTGAGCAAGCTTTTTCCATCATGGGTAACCTGTTTACCGGGCAAGGCGCGAGTGCTTTTGATTCGTCAGCTTTCGTCCAGGCCGCGATTAATCTGGGCCTCGTGATCGTTGCGACCTTCGTGATTTTCTTCGCACTGCGTCGGATGGCCAAGTCTGCCTTTACCCGGGTGAGCAAATGGTCGCTCAATGGCACCGGAATGACGCCAGTGCTGCGCTTGATTTGCTGCGTCATTATTGCGGCACTTATTGACTTTATATTGGTGGGACTTGCGTACGTGGGCGGTAACCTGGTGGCCACGTTCGCGATTGGTGAAACGGGCGAGCTTTCCACACGGGCCTCGCTGTTTCTCAATGCTTTCCTGGTCATTGAGTTGATGAAAGCAGTGATGCGGATGCTGTTTTCCTCACACTACGAAGGCCTGCGATTGTTGCCAATTTCAACCGGTGAAGCCTCCTACTGGAACCGTTGGATAGCACGTCTTATCGGCATGGTCGGTTACGGACTAATGGTTGCCGTGCCGCTGATCAATTTCTACCTGGCTGCCAGCGTAGGCCAAGCGGTTGGCACATTAATTATGATTGTGGCCTTTGTTTATGCGGTCAGTGTGGTGCTCAAGAACCGTATTCGCATCCGAGGGCACTTGAATGATGCGGCGGCCAATACGTCGATGGTGGCAAGCCGTGTATCGCTTCAGCTCTTTGCACGTACCTGGCACTTTTTTGCGCTGATCTACTTCTTAATGGTCTTCGTTTTGATACTGACGCGCCCTGGCGATGCACTGCCTTTCGTGCTTTTTGCAACACTGAAAACATTGGCTGCGGTGGTTATAGGGCTTCTGGTATCGACCTTCCTGACCCAAACGATTGGGCATCGCATTCGCCTGTCGGACGATTTGCGTCGTAAGTTGCCGCTGCTTGAGCCGCGTCTTAACAGCTACGTTCCCAACGCGCTGCGTGTGCTACGCACCATCATCCTGGTCGTCGTTATCATGGTGGTGCTGGATGCCTGGGGTGCGTTCAATCTAGCCAATTGGTACGCTTCTGAACGCGGAACGATGCTGGTAGGGCGACTGGTCAGCATTGTCTTGATTCTGATTGTTGCGCTGGGCGTGTGGTTAGGACTTGCGAGCCTGATTGAGCATAAGCTCAATCCGGAAACCGGCGGTGGTGAGCCCTCTCCTCGAGCTAAAACGCTATTGAGCCTGTTCCGCAACGCGCTGGCTATCGCCATGCTCACGATTACCGGGATGATCCTACTGTCCGAAATCGGCATTAACATCGGCCCGCTGATTGCCGGTGCCGGGGTACTGGGTTTAGCTATTGGTTTCGGTGCGCAGAGGCTGGTACAGGATGTTATTACCGGGGTCTTCATTCAGATCGAGAATGCCATGAATACAGGCGATGTGGTAACGCTGGGTGGCATCACCGGGACTGCAGAACGATTAAGCATTCGTTCGGTAGGCATTCGGGATCTTTCGGGCACCTATCACATCATTCCCTTCTCAAGCGTTGACACCGTTTCTAACTACATGCGCGACTACGGTAACCATGTCGGTGAGTACGGCATTGCTTATCGTGAGAGCATTGATGATGCGATTGAGCAGCTCCAGCTTGCCTTTAATGATCTGAAAGCCAGCGAAGAGTATGGCTATAAGATCCTTGCTGATCTGACGGTCGCCGGTGTTATAAGCCTGGGCGACAGCGCCGTCAATATTCGTGTGGTTATCAAAACCACGCCGGGCGATCAGTGGGGTGTTGGTCGGGCGTATAATCGTCTGGTCAAGCTGCGCTTTGATCAGGCGGGCATTGAGATACCGTTCCCGCATACCACGATGTACTTCGGTCAGGACAAGTCCGGTTCAGCGCCGCCTGCCAACCTGCGCATTATGCAGCAGGACTTCACTATCGATGGTAGCCCTGCTGGGCAGCCAAAGGCAGGTGAAAGTGAGGTAGATGACCGTTTTTCACCTCGCCGGAAAGATAAGTCTAGTGAGACGACTGAGCAAAATCTACCCACGGGTGACGATGTCTAATGCTTAGGCGTTAGCACACCTACTTTGCGTTTTGGGGCCGCCTTTGGGCGGCCCCACTGCGTTCTACGTTGTTAGAAATGTTCTTGGAACGGCTGTTAATTTGGTTGTTACTCTAGATAGTTCTCCGAATGCCTGCCTTCCAGGTAGATCGACTCACCTCCATCGACACATAACACTTGGCCGGTAACAAAATCGTTTTCCAGCAGGTAGTACAGCGCCTTTGTTAAGTGGGCGGGCGTTCCCTGCCGGTTAAGGGGGATGCCTTCCAGACGCCATGCAATATAGTCGTGGCTACGCTGGGAAGTGGGCAGTACTACGCCGGGAGAAATACCATTGACCCGGATACGCGGTGCGAATTCGAGTGCGGCCATTTGGGTCATCTCTTTCAGCCCCTTTTTAGACAACAAATACGCCGCATAAGGGTATTGATGATAGGCCACTTTATTGTCAATGATATTCACCACACAGCCGTTAGACACCGCGTTAGCAAAATGTTGAATTAACAACAGCGGGGTAAATAGGTTGACGCGAAACTGCGTCTCCAGGAGTGCCATGTCCGTTTGAGCAATGGGTGCGGCTTGGTAAGTGGAGGCGCTATTAACCAGCACATCTAAATGCGGAAAGCGCCGTATGGCGGCTTCAATCAGTGTATCCAGCGGATCGTGCAAAAAATCACAGGGCAGTATTTCGCACTCGCGCCCTTTGTTGCGGATAGTGCATGCTACCTCTTCAGCTTCATCTCGTGAGCTATTAACGTGGAGTGCAATATCATAACCTGCATCTGCTAACGCTTCTGAAAAATGCCGTCCCAAACGGGTAGCGCCCCCGGTCACTAATGCTGCTTTAGTCGTCATTGTTATCCCTGTCTTTAATCATTATATGGCGTGCTTCGTTTATCTTGCGTTTGTTATTAGTTGTTTGGTTGCTTGCACACTTAGAGCATAGCGCTAGTCTGAGGTATGATCATTACAGTGATTAAGAATATTTCGACTTCTCTCTAGTTGAGTAATCGTTATGTCAACAACGGCGTTACGAGCCGGGCGAGATACACGGCTGCATGAATGCCTCATCTCGATAGGCTCGAATATTGAACCTGAGATGAATGTCACACGAGCGTTGTCTCTTTTAAACAGCGAATGCGACCTGGTCACGCACTCTCAGCCAATCCGTACCTCCCCTGTTGGCTTTTTACAGCAGGCCGATTTTCTCAATGCCGCGCTATTGGTGCGCACGCCGCTTCCCTATGCAGCATTTCGGCTGTATTTAAAAGCGGTCGAGAACCGCTTGGGTCGCGTACGAGGTCTGAATAAATCAGGCCCACGAACCATGGATCTGGATATTGTGGCGTGGAATGGCGAGTTAATGGATCAGGGATACCTTGAGTATGATTACGTCAGGCTCCCTATCGATGAAGTGTTGGCCGCTAGTGGGCGCTCATTAACAATAAAGCATGAGCGGTAAAAATAATTAATGCTTTACCCGTTCAGGCCGATAAATACGTCACTGACGTTGTTATTGGCAAGTCGCCGGGCAGCGTAGTTACTTTGGCGCGATGCAAAACCGCTTTGAAAGCGTCATCGACGGGCTCAACAACAATATCGTCAATCTATCAGCGGCCCAGTCGCGCATCCAGGATGCGGATTACGCCCGGGAAGTTTCCAACTTGATCCGCGCACAAATTCTCCAGCAGGCGGGCATGGCGATTCTTGCCCAAGCCAACCAGCAGCCGCAGATGATCCTGCGTTTGCTGGAGATCCTGTAGCGTTGCTCTGCTATTTCATAACTGTTATCCATTCCTTTTTTTGACCTGCCTTTCGATATGACGGTTTAGAGTGCGTGCTTCTCTGCTTATGCATTCCAATTTGGCATGCGTTAAGCGTTTTTTTTCGTTTGTGGTCTTGTCTGGTAATTTGCTTTGATAACGCCATTCACCCCTGAACGGCAGGAAAATAATGGCAATGAACCTTCCCTTGTCGGCCATGGGGTCCATACTGAATTGGATGTCACAGAGAGCTGTAAAATGACTCAGTCTTCGTTTTTAGCCACCAATGTTATTCGTGATCGCTTCTCCAGCGCCATGTCGGCGATGTACCAAACGGAAGTCCCTCAATACGGCACGCTGCTAACGTTGGTTGAGCAGGTCAATCAGGAGACGCTTCGCCAGCAGCCAGAGTTACGCCGTCGCCTGGAGGCTCAGGGCGAGCTTGCGCGCCTGAGCGTAGAGCGCCACGGAGCGATTCGCGTGGGTTCAGCCGCAGAGCTATCCACGCTGCGCCGCCTGTTTGCCGTGATGGGCATGTATCCGGTGGGCTATTACGATCTTTCTGAAGCTGGGGTGCCGGTTCACTCCACCGCGTTTCGCCCTATTGAGGATGATGCGCTGGCCTGTAACCCGTTCCGTATTTTTACCTCGCTGCTGCGCCTGGAACTTATCGATAGTGCGCTGCTGCGCCAGCGTGCTGAGGAAATCCTCGCCCAACGAAATATTTTTACCCCCAAAGTGCGTGAGCTGATTGAACGCTTTGAGTCACAAGGCGGGTTAACCTCAGAGGAAGCAGGTCAGTTTGTTACAGAGGCCTTGGAAACGTTTCGTTGGCACCAGGATGCCACGGTCGATCTGGATACTTATCAAGCGCTGAGCGATGAACACCGCCTGATCGCCGATGTGGTGTGTTTTCGTGGACCGCATATCAACCATTTAACGCCGCGCACGTTGGATATCGATGAAGTGCAGCGCCGCATGCCAAGCGTCGGTATGAACCCGAAGGCTGTCATCGAAGGCCCGCCGCGCCGTGAAGCGCCCATTTTGCTGCGTCAGACAAGCTTTAAAGCGTTAGAGGAGTCGATCCGCTTTGCAGGCGATAACCAAGGCACGCACACTGCTCGCTTTGGCGAAATTGAGCAGCGTGGCATGGCGCTAACGCCGAAAGGACGCGCGCTTTATGACCAACTGCTGAATGAAGGTCGTCAACAAACGGCGGGACTTGATAACAACGCTCACCAAGCCGTTATGGATAAGGTCTTTACCACCATGCCGGACAGCGATGAGGCAATGCGCCGCGAAGGTCTGGCCTACTTCCACTATCACCTCACAGAAGCCGGAAAAGTTGCTACAGGCGATGCCAGTACCGATATGGACGCCCTAATTGCCAAAGGCCTGGTGGAAGCACAGCCGATTACCTATGAAGACTTCTTGCCGGTCAGTGCGGCGGGTATCTTTCAGTCAAACCTAGGCGGCGGCGAAAACGAAGCCTATGCGGGCAATGCCAATCGTGAAGCGTTTGAAGAGGCGCTCGGCGCCCCGGTGACTGATGAGTTGGCGCTTTATGCCGAAAGGGAGCAGGCTTCTAAGCAGCGTGTGCTGGCGTCATTAGCGGTTTAATCCACTTTCCAGCATGCGGTTGATACTCAGGCTGCCTAGCAGGCAGCCTGAGTTGTTTATACGCGGCATTCGGCACTCGCCGTTATATGCGCCACAAACCGACGTACTTTGCCCAGCTCGCCCAGGTGCTCAGGGTAGACAAGATAATACGCACTTTCGCTGTACAACCGATGCGGCCATGCGAGCACAAGGCGTTCGGCGGCCAGCTCTTCATCCACGGTAAAATGAGGCACTAAGGCAACGCCGCCGCCGGCCATGGCGGTGCGTACTAGCATGGGAAAGGTTTCAAAGCGGGTACCGTGGTAGCTGCGATCAGTGGTGATCTTTTGACCTGCAAACCAGTGGTGCCAGGCATCCGGGCGGGTAGATAGGTGAAGTAGTGGCAACTGGGCCAAGTCGCTCGCAGTATGGATGGGGTGCCGAGCCAGAAGCGATGGGGCGGCAACCGCGACCATCTCCTCATTCACCAGCTTATGGCAGGCAAGGTTAGGCCAACTACCGTGACCGTAAAACAACGCAATATCAATATCCTGTTGCTCAAGATCAAAGTCTTCCACCCGGTCGTGAAACTCCAGACTAATGCCCGGATTGGCGGCTAAAAAGGGGGGAAGCTTGTCCGCTAGCCAGCGGCTGCCAAAGCTTGGCAGAGTGGCTACTTTAAGTACTTCACTGTTGCCGCTATAAGTCATGATGGTGTGGGTCGACATCTCAATCTGGGCGAGTACCTTGCGCACGTCGCTTAAAAAGATGGCGCCCTCTGGCGTGAGCACAAGCGTGCGTCTTACGCGGCGAAACAGCTTATGTTGCAACGCTGATTCAAGGTGGGCGACCTGCTTGCTGACGGCACTTTGGGTCAGGCTTAGCTCATCGGCCGCCCGGGTAAAACTCATATGGCGCGCTGCCGCCTCAAAGCACTGCATAGCGGCGGTTGAAGGAAGGTTGCGTGAGGCCAAAGGGGATGCTCCTGATCACCTGTTCATCATGGTGATCATAGCGTATGAGGCGATCAGATTCGCCTCATACGCAGCAGGTGCTGGGCTAGCGGTTAGTCAATAATCCCCTGCTCACGCGCCATGGCAAACGCTGCCTTGGGGCCATCCCAGAGTGAGGGCAGCAGAATCAGCGATACCGGCACGGCGGTAATCACGATAAACTGCTGCAGCGCAGCGATCTGTCCTTCACGCATGGCCAGCAGCACCGCAGCCATGATTGTCATGATCACGCCCCAGAAGGCGCGTAGAAAGGGGCTGGGCTCGTCGTGGCCAGCACCGACCATGGCAATGGAGTAACTCATGGAGTCGCCGGTGGTGGCCACGAAGATGGTCGTCAGCAGCAGGATCGCCAGCGCCATCCAGGTGCCGCCGGGCAATGCCTGGGCCAAGGCGAGCGTGGCGATGTCGAACTGAAAGTTCGTCAGCGCATCGGTCAGATCGATCACGCCGGTCAGCTGGTAGTAAATACCCGAGCCGCCCAGCAGCGTGAACCAGACCGTGGTGGCGATGGGGGCGATGACCGCCACGGCCAGAATCATCTCGCGAATGGTGCGCCCGCGGGAGATACGCGCCACGAAGATCGCCATCAAGGGCGCAAAAGCGATGAACCAAGCGTAGAAAAACACGATCCACCACTGCATCCAATCCGCCGGTGCGGTTTCCGCGGTGGTGGTGACCATCTTGAAGAAGTCGTCCAGATACGTGCCCATGCCGGCAAAGTAGCTGTTGAACAGAAACAGTGTCGGCCCGAACAAAAAGATGACCGCGCCGATGCCCAGCGCCAGCATGACATTGAAGCGGCTCAAGAGCTGCATGCCCTTGTGCACACCGCTGACCGCGGAAAGCACGTACACCATGCCCAGGGTCGCCAGAACCAAAAGCCGGGTAACGAAGGTGTTGGGAAGCCCGAACAGCACCTCAAGGCCATGGCTGACCTGGGTGGCCAGAAAACCGACCGGCCCGACGGTGCCCGCTACTACCGCCAATACGCAGCAGGTATCCACCACGCCACCCAGCGGACCACGCATCACGCGCTCGCCGAATAACGGGTAGAGCAGGGTGCGCGGTTGCAGCGGCTGGCCTTTCACGTAGTGGGCGTGGGCCAGCACAATCGCGGTGAGCGACCCCAGTATCGCCCAGCCGACGAAGCCCCAGTGAGTGAACGATTGCGCCAGTGCCCCGGGCACCGCGGCGGCCACGCCCGGGTCGGTGTCGAAGGTAGGCGGCACGTTCACGAAGTGATAGATCGGCTCACCGGCGGCAAAAAAGACGCCCCCACCGCCCAGTAGCGTACACAGGATGATCGAAAGCCACTTGAAGGTACTCAGCTCCGGTTTATCCAGGTTGCCGATCTTGGCGTTGCCGGCCGGGGTCAGCACAAGTCCGATGGCGATAAAGAACGTCAACAGCATCAGAAACTGGAAGTAGGTGCCGAAGGTCAGCGCGCTCCAGGCAAAACCCTGGCTGATCGAGTCGGCGACAAGGTCTAGGTCGTAAAAGGAAAGTGCTAGAAAAAGCACGATAAATCCTATGCTTAGCGTGAGTACGATGGGGTCGCCAAGCGATGGATGCTTATGGCTTTCAGCACCGGAGGTTGGTTGGTTCATCAATAAGAACACCTTGGGTGGAACATGAGGAAACAGCGCAAATGCGGAAAGCGCAGCAAAAAAAAAGCGCCATTCATTGAATGGCGCGAGGACAGGAAACTGGCGCTAGTATATCGTGCCACTAGACCAAAGTCGAACGCGATTAAAGGGGAGGCTTAAAATGAGGGCTGGAAAACAGGCCAATGCCCCCATTGAAGCACTGCAAAAACAGCGACGGTGCTTCTATTGGCGGGCCAGTCACACCTATCGTCGCTTTTGCTACCAGTGGTACAGCAACGAGGCACTGGTGGTGTTATCGGTACGTTCGCTGGCATCATCCGGCGGTTGAGAGTTGTGCTTAACCTCATGCGACAAGCGTAACGACATACGAGCGTTGAGCCGTGCGGTGAGCGCCGTTAGCGACCTTCCTGTCGTGTTTTTATCGGTATATTCCACCGACATTTCTTGATCAATATCGGCGTAGTCCGAAAATCCCCAATGATAGACCAGAGCGGTATAGGCAACCGCGAGCTGTTCGTTATCATCGTCGCGCAGGCGGTCATTACGGTAACCTGGGCCTGCCTCAAGCGAGAGTGAATGGCGCGAGCCTTCTAACAGCTGGCGCCCATACCCGCCAATCACGGAAAGTTGCTGGTCGTAGCCCGCAAAGCGATCTTTCTCCCAGCGGGCAAATCCAAATACATAGTGCGGGCCTTTAAAATCGTAGCGCTCGCGGGCAGCGAGCAAATATTGCTCGGCGCTGGTTTCGCCATCCTTACTCACGTTCCGCACCTCGCCGCGCAGCGAGTGAATAAAATTGCCGGTTAGCCAAGTCAGGCGGGTTTTGCCAATCAGTGTCTGGCTATTGGTGTTGCCAGAAAGGTGCGTAAAGCCAAGTTCAGCGTCGCCGCTAAAAATCGGCGCGTCGTCGGTAGGCGGCGGAGGTGCATAAAAAGGATTAGCGACCGCAGGACTGATAAGCACAAGGCTGAAAAAAGTAGCGCTGACAAACAGGCAATAGCTCGCCGAAATAACGTGGTTAAATATACTGAACACCCAACGCTTCCCTTAATGACAGAAAAGATGGCGATTAACGCCCCCTTACCGCGCATGTCATAATGACGCTGTCGCGCACTTTGAGTTCCACCATGACTAATTCCCGCCCCCGTACCTTAGCTGAATTACAGCGCTGGCGCCGTACGCGTACTAAGCGGCGTTGGTATAAACGCAGTTTTCGTTTGCAAGTGATGTTGCTGGTGGGGTTACTGCTGGCCGGCATGCTACTGGCTCAGGGGGCATATCTCAATCATCGTAAGGCCGATATCATCAGTCATCAAATGGGCGAGAGGGCGTTGGCGGTGGCGAAAACAGTGGCAGGCATGCCACAGCTCGTTAGCGCCTTTGACACGCCTGACCCGGCGATGATTATTCAGCCGCTGGCAGAGCGGGTGCGTATAGAAACCGGAGCGCGCTATGTGGTCGTGGGCAATGCGCAGTCGATCCGCTATTCACACCCCGTGCCTGAGCGCCTTGGCGAGGCGATGGTGGGCGGCGATAACGACCAGGCGCTGATTTATGGGCAGTCCTACGTGTCCGAGGCGACCGGTACGTTAGGCACCGCCATGCGCGGAAAAACGCCCGTTTGGGATGAAGAGGGCAATATTATCGGACTCGTTTCCGTCGGCTTTATGATGGATCGGGTCGAAATGGATGTTGCCCGTTATACAAGCTTTGGTTGGGTACTGGTCGGGCTGATGATTGTGCTGGGGTTTGCCGGGGCATACTGGCTTTCCCAGCACCTTAAAAAGGTCATTCTGGGTCTGGAACCTTATGAAATCGCCCGCTTAGCGATGGAAAAAGAAGCGATCCTGCAATCCATTCACGAGGGGATTCTGGCCGTCAACCGGGATGGCCACATCACGCTGGTCAACCAGCAGGCCAAACGCTTTCTTAACCTGCCCGATGAGCACGTCATACTGGGGCTGCCGATTCAGGACGTGGTGCCTAACACTCGTTTACTGGAAGTGCTGAAGCACGGTGAGCAGGAGTTTGACCAGCAGATGTGGCTGGGCGATCACCCGGCCATCGTCAATCGGGTGCCCATTCTGCATGATGGTGAAATCGAAGGCGCCGTGGCCACGTTCCGTAGCCGCCGCGAAATTGTTGATCTTTCCCAAGCGCTTACCCAGGCAAGCCGCGATGTGGATATGCTGCGTGCCCAGGCGCATGAGTTCTCCAATAAGCTCTATACCATTTCAGGGCTCCTCCAGCTTGAACGCATCGATGAAGCGCTGGCGCTGATTCATCAGGAAACCGAGCGGGCTCAAGCTCAAATGAGTTTTTTGATGCGCCATGTTGCCGACACGGTGCTCAGTGGTACGTTGCTGGGTAAGCTTACCCGGGCGCGCGAGCTGGGCGTAACGCTTGAGATCGACGAGCAGAGCTCGCTCTCCTGCCCACTAACGCCCACTGGGCAAGAAGTCATGATGAGCGTGGTCGGTAATCTACTGGATAATGCTTGCCATGCCGCGCTTAATGGCCCCAATAGCAGCATGCCCAGCGTGCGGCTGTTTTTCACCGACCTGGGGGAACAATTGCTGCTCGAAGTAGAGGATAATGGCCCAGGCGTGCTCCCCGAACATGCTGAATCGATATTCGAGGAGGGCTTTTCCACCAAAACGGGCAAGCACTGCGGTATCGGCTTGGCGCTGGTGGCAAGGTTGTGTCGCCAGCATGGCGGAGCCATCACGCTTGAGGAGAGCGAACTGGGCGGAGCCTGCTTTATTGCGGTGCTGGACCGCTCGCTATGCGCTGAACCTGATACGCACTACTCACCATAATAATGACGACCGTAAGAGGAGTGAGCATGTCTGCAGCTCAATACGGCATTCTGATTGTCGAAGATGATTTTCGCATTGCCGATATTCATAAAGCGTTTATTGAACAGGACGAAGGCTTTTATATCGCAGGCGTTGCTCGTAACGGCAGCGAAGCCAAGGCGTTAATGGCGGAACAGGCTGCCGCTATCCACCTGGTATTGCTGGACGCCTATCTGCCTGATGTAGAAGGGTTGGAGCTTCTATGGGCGATCAGGCGTGACTACACCCATGTGGATATTGTGATGGTCACCGCCGCCCGCGAGGTAGAAACCATCAGCGAGGCGCTGCGTGGAGGCGTATTTGATTATCTGATCAAACCGATTGAAGCTGCCCGCATGGAGCAGATGCTGGCTCGTTTTCGTCGTGAGCGCGAAGTGCTTTCAGGGCGTAACGAGATGAACCAGGACGAGCTGGATCACGTGTTTAAAAGACTGCAGCCAGGCGAGGCGCCGCGCCCGACGCCCAGTGCGCTGCCCAAAGGCATCGACCGGCTAACGCTGCGCCGAGTGGGGGAGGCCATGGCCGCTGAGGCGACGCCGCTGACTGCCATGCAGGTTGCCCGCATTATGGGGGCTAGCCGCTCAACCGCTCGACGCTACCTGGAGTTTCTGGTGGCTGAACAAAGAGTCAGTGCCGAACTTGGCTACGGTGATGTGGGTCGGCCAGAGCGGCGCTATCAGCTGCTTGAGGCAGCCCATAGCTGGCTTAAGTCGCTTTAGGTTGGCTGGTTCACGTGCCTGTGAACAAAATGAACAAAATGCCCACAAAGAACATTTTGTTTTTTATGTTCACAAGCTTGTCGTAAAGGCCCAGCGCTTCTAACGTTCGCGGCGTAACCACGACATAATAACAGTGGACCACACAACAACATTTATATGTGGAGAACGCCAAATGACCGTACTTTCCTTGAAGCGCTTAGCCGTGATCGCTCTACCGATGGCTGCCCTGGCAGGCATGACGACCTCCGTTCAGGCACAAGAGTGGACACCGAGCAAATCGGTTGAGTTCGTGGCACCCGCCAATCCGGGTGGCGGCTGGGATACGCTGGTACGCACTGTATCGCGCGTTATTCAGCAAGAAGGGCTTGCTGACGAGAACTATGCTGCTATCAACGTACCAGGCGGCGGCGGTGCCGTGGCTTGGGCGCAAATCGCTCGTGATAGCGGCAATCCGCACAAGCTGTTTGCCACCAGCCCGCCGATCATTCTGGTGCCTCTGGCCGGTGCCTCACGCTATGACCACACTGATTTCACGCCGGTTGCTCGCCTGATTACTGACTACTCCATTGTACTGGTGTCGGCAGACTCTGAGTACGAGACGATCAACGACCTGTTTGATGCACTCAAGGAAAATCCTGGCTTAAGTGTAGGCGGCGGCAGTGCGCCTGGCTCCATGGACCATATCTCTATTGCGGGTCTGGCATCCGCAGCGGGCCTTGAGGCTTCAAGTGTCAATTACATTCCGTTCTCCGGCGGCGGCGATGCCATGACTAACCTGATGGGCGGTCATATCGAAGCGGTAATTACCGGTGCGGGTGAGTCGGTGGGGCAACTGGGTGAAGGCAGCCAGATCCGTGCGCTAGGTGTCTCTTCACCTGAGCGCCTGGGTGGCGGTCTGGCCGATGTGCCGACCTATCAAGAGCAGGGTGTGGATTACACCTTCGATATTTGGCGCGGCATAATGGGCACCCCGGATATGCCGGAAGAAGCAGTGACCTACTATCAGGACCTGTTTGCCGAAATGCTCGAAACCGATGGCTGGCAAGAAGCCCGCGATCAGTTGGGTTGGATCGATGCCTACCAGAACAGTGAAGAGTTCGGTGTCTTCCTTGATGAGCAGCAAGAGCAGTTCAGCGGCGTGTTAAGCGATCTGGGTCTACTGCGTCAATAAATAACCTATAGTGCTATAGCGTGTTATCCCGGTGGCCTCTTTGTGCCGCCGGGAATGCCTGTTCGTGACGATTAGGTACGTGCTCCTCGGAGAAACTCCAATGACGAAATTAAATACCAATCAGTGGTTAGCGCTGGTGTTGGCATTAGTGGCGGCTGCGTATATCGCCATGGCATGGCAAATCCCCACCTTTCCCTTGCCGCGACCGGTCGACTCTGACCTGTTCCCTAAAGTACTCGGCTTTTCGCTGCTGATTCTCTCTGTGTTTCTGTTTTTCGAGAAACCCTCACCGCTTGCCGGTGCCGATGAGATTGATCACGACGCGCAACAAGGCCCGCTGCTGATGACGCCATGGGGACGTGTGATTGTTACGTCACTGGCCATTGCCGCGTATGCGCTACTTCTGGTGCCATTGGGGTTTGTACTGGCCTCAACGCTTTTGTGCACGGGGTTAACGGCTTACTACGGCTATCGTCGTCATGTGGTCAATCTGGTGACATCGCTAGGGGTGGTGCTGGCGCTGTATCTGACGATGACACAGGTGATGGACGTTTACTTGCCGACCGGTGTTATCCCTTTCTAACGCCGACTTGCTAATGCCTCCTGCGCCGTTTCTGGGCTGGTTTTTAAGCTGGTTTTTAAGCTAGTTTTTAAGAGAGTAGATCCCATGGATGCCTTAAATAATTTGATGTACGGCTTCGGCATCGCGCTTGAGCCTATCAATATCGCTTACGTTTTTGCCGGTGTGTTTGCCGGTACGATCATCGGCATGCTGCCCGGCCTTGGGCCGATCAGCGCGCTGGCTTTAATGATTCCCATCACCTTTGCCATGGAGCCGTCATCCGGCTTGATCCTAATGGCAGGGGTGTATTATGGCGCTATTTTTGGTGGCTCCACCTCCTCTATCCTGCTCAATGCCCCGGGCGTTGCAGGTACGGTCGCCACGTCTTTTGATGGCTACCCAATGGCCAAGAAAGGCATGGCGGGTAAAGCGCTGGCCATTGCCGCCTACTCCTCGTTTGTGGGTGGGACCGTCTCGGTTATCTTCTTGATGTTGGTCGCGCCCTTGCTCTCCAAGGTAGCGGTAAGCTTTGGCCCTGCTGAGTACTTTGCATTAATGGTGCTGGGCTTAACCGCCGTGGTCTCATTGTCGGATAAGTCGCTGATCAAAGGCCTCATTGCCGCTGTGGTTGGGGTGATCATCTCGATTGTGGGCATCGACCTGCAAACCGGTACCGAGCGCTTTACCTTTGGCTCTATTCAACTGCTGGATGGCATCGACTTCCTGGTCGTGGCATTGGGTATCTTTGCGTTAGCCGAAGTGTTCTACATGCTGCTGCGCGGCGGTGGCGGTAAAGAAGCCCCGCGTAATGCCATTGGTTCGTTAAAACTCACTCGAAGTGAAGTAAAAGAGATTGCAGGCCCTGTCAGCCGTAGCTCTGTACTTGGGTTCTTTACTGGCGTACTGCCGGGCGCGGGGGCGACGATTGGCTCGTTTCTGGGCTACAGCATGGAAAAGCGTCTTGCCAAAGACGGTGACACCTTCGGTAAGGGTAATATTAAAGGCGTTGCGGCGCCGGAAGCAGCCAACAACGCGGCGTGTACCGGCTCGTTTGTACCGCTTTTAACCTTGGGTGTACCGGGCTCGGGCACCACGGCGGTACTGCTGGGCGCGCTACTGGTGATGGGCGTTACACCCGGCCCGATGATGCTTGAGCAACGCCCGGATGTGTTCTGGGGCGTGGTAGCCAGTATGTATATCGGTAACATCTTCCTGCTGGTCTTGAACCTGCCGCTGATCCCGCTGATTGCCAAAATACTCGACCTGCCCAAGCCGCTGCTGCTCTCGCTGATTCTGATTTTCTGCATGATCGGCGTGTATGGCATGAGCTTTAGCGTGTTTGACCTGTTGCTGCTGTTGGGCTTTGGTCTGTTGGGCTTGGGCATGCGTCTGTTTGGCTTCCCGGCGGCGCCGCTGATCCTGGCGTTGATTCTGGGCAATATCATGGAAGAATCCATGCGCCGTGCGCTGCAGATCTCCGGCGGTGACTGGATGACGTTTATTGATAAGCCCATTTCACTCTCGCTGCTGGTAATTGCATTACTGTCACTTGGCTTACCGCTGCTGAAGAAGCGTCGTAAACGCGCTATTGCCGAGTAGACGGTATTGTCTCAACATTGGACGCGTGGCTGATAAGCGCCCTGGGTTAACCCAGGGCGCTTTTTTAAGCGCTAGCGCTGCTCTTCGGCAGCTTCACGAAGGCGCTCCATAGTGATTTCCTGAACGGCGCCATGGCTGCTTCGGATATGCGACCCCAGGCGTTGGGCGGCGAGCTGAGCATCGTTTTCGTCAAGAGCCGTCAGAATGGCGGCGTGTTCGCGATAGGTGGCATCAACCCGATCATCGCGGGTGAAGTCCAGGCGTCGAATGACGCGCAGGCGCTCGGTAATTTCACGATGAATACGGCTCATCTCCTGATTGCCAGCGGCCACCACTAAATCGCCATGGAAACTTTCATCCAGTGCACGAACCGTACTGCCCACCGCCCGATCAGCGTGGCTGGCGGGATTCCAGATATCGCGTAAAGTTCGCAGCACCAGCGGCTTTTCAGGCAGGGCACAAAGCTTGTGAACGGCCGCCTGTTCCAGAGTAATGCGTAGGTCGTAGAGTTCAGCGATCTTCTGGAAGTCCAGCGGCTTCACCTGCCAGCCGCTGCGAAAGAACACATCGACATACCCCTCTCGCTGGAGCTGAAAAAGCGCTTGGCGCACCGGGGTTCGGCTTGCCTCCAGCCGGTCACCGATATCGCCTTCGCTAAATTTATCGCCGGGAAGAAGGCGAAACTCGAAAATATCGTCTTTCAACGCATCGTAGACACGGTCAGCGATGGATGATTTACGCAACGCCATGGCAATAGGCCTTATTGAGAGAGGCCGCCGCATGATGCGACGGCACGCCAGCAGCAATGTGAATGCCTTAAACTTCAATACTCAGCAGCGGCTCCCCTAGCGTTACCGCTCGGCCCGGGGTGACGTGCAGAGCGCTTATTGTGCCAGAGTGTGTCGCCATGACTTCAAATTCCATCTTCATGGCTTCAACAATCACCAACGGATCGCCTTTGATGACGCTATCGCCGGGTTGCACAAGGCACTTCCAGATATTGCCCGCAATCTCGGCACTGATCAGCTCGCCATAGCCAGCCAGGTCATCTGCCTCTGCGGGGGGCGGCGCTTTGGCCAAACGGTCCAGGGCCTTCTCTTCGCTTTCACGCCATAGCGCAACCTCTTTTGCGTAGGCGTCTTGTTGAAGGGCGCGAAATTCGGCGATGGCCTGCTGGTGGGCATCTAAAAATGTCTGGTGTGATTTCAGGTCAAACGTATCTTCCTCGATCTCGATGGTTAGCTTACCCGCCCTAAACTGATCGCGCAGGTTATCCAGTTCATCCTCGCTGACCGGGTAGTAGCACACCTGATCGAAAAAGCGCAGTAGCCAGGGGGCGCCTTCTGAAAACTGTTTGTTTTTTAGATGCTTGTTCCAGATGGGTAGAGTGCGCCCCACCAGCTGATAGCCACCGGGCGAGTCCATGCCATAAATACACATATAAATGCCGCCGATGCCGACCGTGCCTTCGGCGGTATAGGTGCGCGCCGGGTTGTATTTGGAGGTCAGCAGCCGATGTCGAGGGTCCAGGGGCACGGCGCAGGGCGCTCCCAAATACACATCGCCTAGCCCCAACACTAAATAACGCGCCGAATAGAGCACATCCTTGACCTCGTCACGGTTGGCGAGGCCATTGATGCGCTGCATGAAATCGACGTTGTTGGGCAGCCAAGGGGCGGTGTCGCGCACCGATTGACGATACTTTTCCACCGCTTCGAGCGTGGCGCTATCTTCAAACGCCATGGGAAGATGAATCACCCGGCTGCGCACCTTCAGCTCGTCGGTCGGTGGCAGGGTGGCTTCCAGGTCGAGCAGGTAGGTCATCAATGCCTGCTGGGTCAGCGTCAGCGGGTCGTAGCGCAGTTGAAGCGAACGCACGCCGGGGGAAAGCTCAAGCAGACCACGCGGCTGGATATCGGCAATCGCCTCCATCAGTGCGTGGAGGCGCATTCGGGCGCCCAAGTCCAGCACGTTAGGGCCGTACTCCAGCAGGATGTATTGATCGCCTGCTTGACGGTAAGTGACGGCTGGACGCTCTTGGGTCGCTGCAAGATGAGCCAGCACGGTGGCCGAGAGGCCGTTGAACGGCGCCAGGTCGGCGCTGTTTAGGGTCACGGCAGGCGGCGCGGACAGGTACTTGACGGCCAGCTCCTGGCGTTCTGCGAGCTTGACGGCGGTGGCGTTGTCGATGGCGACAAAGCGGATAGTATCGCCGGGTTTGACCTGACCCACTTTCCACAGCTCGGCCTTGGCGATGGTAACCGGGCAGACAAACCCACCCAAGCTGGGGCCATCTCGGGTCAGAATAACTGGCATATCACCCGTGAAGTTAATCGAGCCGATCGCATATTCGCAGTCATGAATATTTGAAGGGTGTAGCCCCGCTTCACCGCCATCTGCCCGGCTGAATTCAGGTTTAGGGCCATTCAGGCGAATGCCCAACCGGTTGGAGTTGTAATGGACTTCCCAGTCCTGTTGAAAGAAGTGCTCGATGGAGTCTTCGGTAAAGAAGTCGGGCGCGCCGTGCGGGCCGTAGAGCACGCCTATTTCCCAGTGGCTCGGGTAATTCGGGATGAGCGCCGGGTCAACGGGGGCAGGGTCGTGGGTGGGCGCTGGCGTGGTGCAGGCAGGTAACCCCGGCTGGCTGATGCCGAGCAGATCGCCTGGGCGCAGCGGTCGCCCGCCGTGACCGCCAAACTGGCCAAGGGCAAAGGTAGCGCGGCTGCCAAGATACACTGGTACATCAAATCCACCACGCACAGCAAGGTAAGTGCGACACCCTCGGTTGGCTTTGCCCACCACGAGCGTTTGGCCGGCGGTGACGTGGATAGGCGTCCAGAAATCCACCGGAGTATCGTCGAGTGTGGCGTCGGTGACGGCGCCGGTCAGCGCCACGACGGTCGCCTGATGAAACGTAAGGCTTGGACCTATCAGCGTGGCTTCCAGCCCGGCAGCCTCTGGGTGGTTGCCGACAATCCGGTTGGCGATGCGAAAGGCGAAGTCATCCATCGGGCCGCTGGGCGGCACGCCGATGTTCCAGTAGCCGACCCGTCCCGGGAAGTCTTGCACCGTGGTGTAAGTACCTGGATAGACTACCTCGGCAACGCAGGGTTGAAAGTGAAAGCTTTCCAAAGCGCGGGTCGAGACCTTGCCTTCGGCAAAACTCGCTTGGGCGACCACCTGACGCAAGTAGTCAAGGTTGGTGGCAATACCCATCAGGCGGGTTTCATCCAGTGCTTTACGCAGCTTGGCCAGAGCATCCGCGCGGTCGTTACCATGCACGATCAGCTTGGCGATCATGGGGTCGTAGTGAGCGGATACCTGGCTGCCATTTTCGACCCAGGTGTCGATACGCACGCCATCACCGGGCCAGTGTACGTCGGTTAATTCACCGGGCGAGGGCTGAAAATCCTTTAACGGGTTTTCGGCATAGATGCGCAC
This sequence comes from Halomonas sp. AOP7-E1-9, assembly GCF_052376035.1. Lineage (NCBI taxonomy): Bacteria > Pseudomonadati > Pseudomonadota > Gammaproteobacteria > Oceanospirillales > Halomonadaceae > Halomonas > Halomonas sp. AOP7-E1-9. Next base: position 58,457 of record NZ_JBQSVC010000009.1, on the reverse strand, counting down.
TTCCATGGCCGCACCGCTCAAGCTGAGCGTAACATTAGCCAGGTCCAGGTGGTCGCCCGCGGCGATCTTGAGCATCCATTCGATCAGGTCAAGGCCGGTCACGGCTTCGGTGATTGGGTGTTCTACCTGCAGTCGGGTGTTGACCTCCAGAAAGTAGAACTCATCACGCTCGGCGTCGTAGATGTACTCAACGGTACCCGCTGAACGGTAGTTGACCGATTCACCCAGCGCCACGGCCGCATCCAGCATCTTTTGACGGGTGGCCGCGGGCAGGCTGGGGGCCGGCGTCTCTTCCACGACTTTCTGATTGCGGCGTTGCAGTGAGCAGTCACGCTCACCTAATGCCACTACGTTGCCGTGGCCATCGCCGATAATCTGGACTTCCACGTGGCGGGCACGGGCGATAAAGCGCTCAAGAAAGACGCCGCTGTCGTTAAAGAAATTTTTGCCCTGGCGTTGAACGGTTTCAAAAGCGTCTTGCAGCTCTTTGGCGCTATTGCAGCGCGTCAGGCCAATCCCGCCGCCGCCCGCGGTGCTTTTGAGCATTACCGGGTAGCCCAGGCGGTCAGCGGTGGTAAGCGCCTCTTCTACGCTGTCAAGCAGGCCGCTGCCTGGGGCTAGCGGCACGCCTGCCGCTTCGGCCAACTCACGGGCGCGGTGCTTTAGTCCGAACTCGCGCATCTGTGTAGGCGTGGGGCCGATAAAAACGATACCTTCACGCTCACAGGTGTCGGCAAAGTCAGCGTTTTCAGATAGAAAGCCGTACCCGGGAATAATAGCCTGCGCGCCGGTCTTTCGGGCGGCATCAAGAATCTGGCGCTTGTCCAGGTAGGTTTCACTGGCGCCGTTGCCTGTAAGGGCCACGGCTTCGCTGGCGCTTTCCACATGCAGGCTGTGGCGGTCTTCATGGGAATAGACAGCAACGCTGCCGACACTGAGCGCCTTAAGCGTGCGGTTGGTACGTACGGCAATCTCACCGCGGTTGGCAACCAATACTTTGTTGAACATGAGTCATAGCCTCGTTATGCGTGGGAGGTTTGCGCCTTGATATAGGCACGCCAGCCACCAAACTCGGTGACATCCTGAGCATCTGTGGTTCCATGCCCTTCGCAGATAAAGCCGTTGATCCAGCGGCCGTCGGCAAGCTCGACACTGCCGATACCCAGCGGCGCGGGGATCAGGTCGACAAACGAGCCAAATTCCGACGCGGCCATTTCCCATACTTCAACAATGATGGCGGCACCGTTTTCGTGAACGCGCTGCAGGCCGGGCTTGGGCGGTACGGTGTTGGGCAGGGCAAACAAGCGGTAATTGGCGGACGTTGTCGTGGACGCCACGCGCCAGGCATGGCGCTCGGTCAGTTGGGTATTCAGCGGCATGCCGGAAAGATGAGCGCCTACCACAGCGACCTGAACGGTGGGGACGGCAAGGGTGGTATGAACGGTTTCCGGCGGGCGTGCCTGGTCAGTGGCACCCAGCGGCGTCGGGTGGGCATTTAGCCAGCGGCTGGCCAGGGTCTGCAGTTCCCGATCCTTCCAGGCGCCGCTCACCAGGGTAACGCCAAAAGGCAGTCCATCGTCGCGGAACCCGGCGGGTACCGCCAATGCGCAAAAATCGGCCAGGTTAACGAAGTTGGTATAGGTGCCGAGCTGGCTATTGAGCGTTAACGGGTCAGCATTAACCGCTTCGATAGTGGGCGCGGTAGGGGCGGTGGGGACTAACAGGCCATCGATATCATCCAAAAGATTATCGATCACCCTAACCAGCTCTTCCTTGCGGTATTGCGCCTTGAACGTATCGGTGGCGCTGTATTTACCCGCGTTACTAATAATGCCGCGCACCACGTCATTCATGTTCTGGGCATGTTCGGCCATGAAGGTTTCCACGGCGGCGTGGCGCTCTGCTACCCACGGCCCTTCATAAAGCAGGGCGGCCAGTTCAAGCATGGGGGCAAAATCAAGTTCGACGAGCGTTACCCCTTCAAGCTTTTGCCATTTTTCCACGGCCGTTTGCCATGCCTTTTCAGCCACCACGTCGCCGAAGAACTGGGGCGACTGGGGAATGGCAAGCCTGGCTAGCGGGCCAGGACGGCGTATGGCCGGGGCATCCAGGGGGAGGGCGCTTGGCGCCTTGCGTGAGAAAGCGTCGGCAGGCTCGAAGCCGGCCATTAGCTCGGCGATCTGCCCGGCATCATTGACAGTCAACGAGAAGATGGAGACACAGTCCAGCGAGCGGCACGCCGGTACTACACCATCAATGCTGAACAGGCCTTTGGTGGGTTTAAGCCCGACCAGGTTATTTAAGCCAGCGGGCACGCGACCGGAGCCTGCCGTGTCGGTACCCAGTGAGAATGGCACTAGCCCGCGTGCCACCACGGACGCCGACCCAGAACTCGAGCCGCCGCTCACCACTTCAGGATTGAAGCTATTGGCCACGGCACCAAACGGCGAGCGGGTACCCACCAGGCCGGTGGCAAACTGATCCAGATTGGTCTTGCCGATGAGTACTGCGCCCGCGGCGCGCAGCTTGTCAATCAGAGCAGCGTCACGGGTGGGTTGATAGGCGTAGGCCGGGCAGCCCGCCGTGGTGGCAAACCCGGTGGCATCAATGTTGTCTTTCGCCGCAAACGGAATGCCGTAAAGCGGCAACTTGTCTATCTTGCCGTCTGCCTCGTCCAGACGTGTTTGAAGTGCTGCCAGGGCATGAGCCAGCCCCTCCTGGTCGAGAAGTGAAATCCAGGCATTGTCGGCACTATCAAGTTTGGCCAGTTGCGTGATCAATTCACCGAGTAAGGCTCCCGGGGTTGCGCCCTCGTTATATGCCTGCCGCCATTGTTCGAGTGTCCAGCCGCGTGTGGTCATCATGTTTGGCCCTTGGTTATCCATGGTCTTGTATACAAGTCATTTTGCAAACCACAGGCCAAGAAAATGCTAAATGTTTTAAAAACAGAAGCTTGGCGATAAAAGGATAAAAATGGACAGTTTTTATGCACTTTTATCGTGCGAATCAGACCGCTTTAGCACCAATGAAGTGCTTTAAGACCCTGAATCAAAGATGGAAAACTCCTGTAAAACAACTTGTATACTTTTTATATGGTTGAATTTTTTATGTTTTTTTAAAGTGTGGAACGCATCGTGCAATGTGCAGGACGAGTTACAGGCGCTTTCAGGCAATTGAGTACACCTGATTAATGACAAATATCTAGCTGCCCGCTTGCAGCTTGGGGATGCGAAACATGAACTTGAAAAAACAGGCACTGCTGGGTCTTTCTGCACTGGCCCTTTCGGTATCGTTTCATGCGTCAGCCAATGATGACCCTATCAAAGTGGGTATCCTTCACTCCCTTTCTGGCACCATGGCTATCAGTGAGTCGACGTTAAAAGACACTGTTGAAATGCTGATCCAGCAGCAGAACGAAGCCGGTGGTCTGCTGGGTCGTCAGCTGGAAGCCGTGGTAGTGGACCCGGCCTCCAACTGGCCGCTGTTTGCCGAACGCGCCCGCGAGCTGCTGGCCCAGTATGAGGTAGACGTGGTGTTCGGCAACTGGACATCGGTATCACGTAAAGCGGTGCTGCCGGTGTTTGAAGAACTCAATGGTCTGTTGTTCTACCCGGTGCAGTACGAGGGAGAAGAGTCGTCTGCAAACGTCTTCTATACCGGTGCCGCGCCCAACCAACAGGCGATTCCCGCTGTCGAGTATTTGATTAACGAAGTCGGCATTGAGCGCTTTGCTCTGGTGGGTACCGACTATGTCTATCCGCGCACCACCAACCGCATTCTCGAAGCGTTTCTGAAAGATGAGCACGGCGTGGCAGGCGACGACATCATGGTCAACTACACGCCCTTCGGCCACTCCGACTGGCAGAACATCGTCTCCGAGATTCGTCGCTTCGGTGAAGAGGGCAAGTCTACCGCGGTGATCTCGACCATCAACGGCGACGCCAACGTGCCGTTCTACCGCGAGCTTGCCAACCAGGGTATTGATGCCGCTGATATTCCAGTGATTGCGTTTTCGGTAGGTGAGCAGGAGCTTTCCGGTATCGACACTGCGCCGCTCGTTGGCCATCTGGCTGCCTGGAACTACTTCATGAGCGTGGATACCGATGACAACTACGACTTTATCGACGCCTGGATCGATTACACCGGCGACGAAGAAACCGTCACCAATGACCCCATGGAAGCGCACTACATTGGCTTCAACATGTGGGCCGAAGCGGTGCGTAAAGCGGGTACTACCGATGTCGATTCGGTAAAAGACGCCATCATCGGTGTGACCGTACCCAACCTTTCCGGTGGCTATGCGGCGATGATGCCTAACCACCACATCACCAAGCCAGTGCTGATTGGTGAAATTCAGGACAATGGCCAGTTCGACATCGTTTGGCAAACGCCCTCAACGGTAGCGGGTGATGCCTGGTCTGATTACCTGCCCGGCTCGCGTGATCTGATTGCCGATTGGCGCAAGCCCATGGAGTGCGGCAACTTTAACGTCGTGAACGGCTCGTGCGGTGGCAGCACCGCCGCTGAAGAAGCCGAAGCGGCACTCGCCGAGTAATTAACTGCGCTAAAACATCTCCCTTGCCGCGCCCCGGCGCGGCAAGGAGCACGCTACCTTCTCACCTGGATAACCAAAGGAAGAACCCTATGAGGCGTTTCCTTTCCTTGGCGATGCTCTGCTGCCTGCTGTTGGGGGTCACCCTCACCGCGCAGGCACAAACAAACACCGCCAATTCCTCACCTAATGATACCGCTGCGCTTGCGCTTCTTGACGCACTGGATGTTGATTCTTACCGCGATAAAGGCGAGGCCATCACCGCCATTTTACAAAGCGACGACGAGCGCGCCCGTGATTGGCTGCAGGCCCTGCTGGATGGCCGCTTGCAGCGTGCCGACGATGGTCAATTTGTTGTCGTACTCGATAACAGTGGCCGCGAGTGGCCGGTGGCAGACGCCTTGACGAATGAACCGCTGGGTGAAATGTCACGTCGCGATCTGGACCGCGTGGGCATCAATAACGCCCTGCGTAACCAGCTGCGCAGTGCGATTGCCGTGGTGGATCTCTACTCGCCCAATCTGGAACGCCGCCGCACCTCCGCCGCTCGACTGCTGGGCGAAGTGGACAGCGAGCTGGTCGAACCGATCAATGAACTGATACTGGAAGAAGACGATAGTCAGGTGCGCACCCGGCTAAGCCAGGCGGTGGCGATTTATCGCGCCGAGCAGGGAGAAATGGCCGGCGTCGAGGCGCTTACCGGCAGCCTGCATCCCCGTGCTCGGGTGGCTCTGAACCGCGCAGCCAATGGCGACGACCCGGTAGTTGCGGATGCCGCCCGCGCCGCGCTTGTCAGCGTGGAACAGAACCTGAAAATCAACCGTGGGGTTGAAACGCTCTACTTTGGCTTGAGCCTGGGGTCGGTACTGGTACTGGCCGCCATTGGTCTGGCGATTACCTTTGGCGTGATGGGTGTGATCAACATGGCCCACGGCGAGCTGATGATGCTGGGTGCTTACACTACCTGGATGATGCAGCAGCTATTGCCCGGCCAGCCGGGGCTGGCGCTGGTGCTATCCATCCCGGCCGGCTTTCTGGTCGCCGCCCTCGTGGGTGTCGCGATTGAGCGCAGCGTTATTCAGTTTCTGAAAGGCCGCCCGCTGGAAACGCTGCTCGCCACTTTCGGTATCAGCCTGATTCTGCAGCAGCTGGTACGCACCGGCATCTCACCGCTTAACCGCACGGTGATTACCCCTGAGTGGATGAGCGGCTCGCTGGTGATCAACGATGCGCTGTCGCTAACCATTAACCGCATGGTGGTGCTCATCTTTGCCTTGGTCGTTTTCGCCGCGTTGATGCTGATTATGCGCCGCACGCGCCTGGGGCTTGAAGTGCGTGCCGTGACCCAGAACCGCGCCATGGCACGCTCCATGGGCATCCGTGCGACACGTGTGGATATCATGACGTTTGCGCTGGGTTCGGGGGTTGCCGGGCTTGCCGGGGTCGCGCTTTCCCAGCTCACCAACGTGGGGCCGAACCTCGGCCAGAACTACATCATCGATTCGTTCATGGTGGTGGTATTCGGCGGTGTGGGCAATCTGTGGGGGACGCTGGTGGCCGGGCTGTCGCTGGGCGTGATCAACCAGGTGCTGGAGCCCTGGGCGGGCGCGGTGCTGGCCAAGATTATCGTACTGGTGTTTATCATCCTGTTTATTCAAAAACGCCCGCGTGGACTCTTCCCGCAGAAGGGCCGGGCTGCGGAGGGCTAACCCATGATGACACGATCTTTTTCAAAACCGTCACTTTCAACAACCCCGTCACCATCAAGCCAGTTTTGGCTCACCCGCCCGTTTGGCGAGCGCGCCACGCAGATTTTCCTGGGCGTGTTGTTGGCTGCGCTGCTGCTCGTCACGGTGCTGCATACCGTGGTGCCTCAAGGTAGCCCGCTGCACGTTAACGCCTACACGGTTAACCTGTTCGGCAAGTACTTAAGCTATGCGCTGCTTGCCGTTGCGGTGGATCTGGTGTGGGGTTATCTGGGCATTTTAAGCCTGGGCCACGGCGCATTTTTTGCCATTGGAGGCTATGCCATGGGCATGTACCTGATGCGCCAGATTGGTGACCGGGGCACCTACGGCCACCCGGAGCTGCCGGATTTCATGGTTTTCCTGAGCTGGGACAGCCTGCCCTGGTACTGGCAGGGCTTTGATATGGCCTGGTTCTCGTTTGCCATGGTGCTGCTGGCGCCGGGGCTTCTGGCACTGGTGTTCGGCTTTCTGGCGTTTCGCTCGCGGGTTACCGGGGTGTATCTCTCAATTATTACCCAGGCGCTTACCTTTGCGCTGATGCTGGCGTTCTTTCGTAACGAAATGGGCTTTGGCGGCAACAACGGCCTGACCGATTTTCGCGAGATTTTAGGCTTTAACCTACGCAGCAACGACACACGTCTGGGGCTTTTCCTGGCCACCGGCGTCGCACTCGCGCTGAGCTATATCCTGTGCCGGGCGATTGTTTCCAGCAAGCTGGGCCGGGTGTGTGTGGCCACACGGGATGCTGAAGCGCGTACGCGCTTTATCGGCTACCGGGTGGAGCGCTTTCAGCTGTTTGTGTTTGTGGTTTCCGCGATGATCGCGGGGCTGGCCGGTGCGCTTTACGTGCCTCAGGTGGGCATCATTAACCCCAGCGAGTTCTCCCCGCTGTTCTCCATCGAAATCGTACTCTGGGTTGCACTTGGCGGGCGGGCCACCCTGTATGGCGCGGTCATCGGTGCGATTTTAGTCAACTACGCCAAGACCATCTTTACCGGGGTAATGCCCGATGCCTGGCTGTTTGCCCTGGGCGCGATGTTTGTTCTCGTGACGGTATTTCTACCCAAAGGCGTGGCGGGGCTTCTGCGTAAGCGCCGCCGTGCCGCTACATCAGACAGCGCGGGTACTCAGGAGGCTATCGTATGAGTTTGCTGCAATCACTCAAAGCCCGCGACCGGGTGTTTGACTTTATGGCGCCAGACGCCTCGCCAGTTGATGTTCGCCATGGCCCGATTCTGTATATGGAAGACGTCACGGTAAGCTTTGATGGCTTCAAGGCGATCAACAACCTCAACTTGACCATCGATGACGGCGAACTGCGCTGCATTATCGGCCCCAATGGCGCGGGTAAAACCACCATGATGGATATCATCACCGGCAAGACGCGGCCCACCGAGGGCAGCGTTTGGTTCGGCAGCCGCCATAATTTGCTTCATATGAACGAGCCGGAGATCGCGAGCCTCGGCATCGGGCGCAAGTTTCAAAAGCCCACGGTGTTTGAAGCGCTAAGCGTGTTTGAAAACCTGGAGCTTGCCATGGCGACTGACAAACGAATATTGCCCACGCTAACGGCGCGCATGACCGGCGAAATCAAGGACCGCATCGACGAAGTGCTGCAAACCATCGGCTTGGTGCCACTGCGCTATCAGCCCGCCGGGATCCTCTCTCATGGTCAAAAACAGTGGCTGGAAATTGGCATGCTGCTGATGCAGCGCCCTCGCTTGCTGCTGGTGGATGAGCCGGTCGCGGGGATGACCGAGCAGGAAATGGAGCGTACAGCCGAACTGCTGACCGGTTTGGCGGGTAAGCAGTCGGTGGTCGTCGTGGAACACGATATGGGTTTTGTGCGCTCAATTGCCCGCAAGGTGACCGTGCTTCACCAAGGAAGTGTGCTGGCCGAAGGCAGCATGGATCAGGTCTCAAGCGACCCCAACGTAGTCGAAGTGTACCTGGGTGCTGACGACGAGGAGGCTGCCTGATGCTGGCAATTGAAAAGCTCAACCAGTTTTATGGGGAAAGCCATACGCTATGGGATCTGGACCTGGACGTACCCGCTGGCCAGTGCACCTGCGTGATGGGCCGCAACGGAGTGGGTAAAACCACGCTGATGAAAGCCATCATGGGCGAAGTGGCGGTAAAAAGTGGCCAGTTGCGCTACCAGGCGAGCAGCGAAGCGGTTGAGCTAACCCAAAAAGCCGTGGAAGCGCGCTCGCGGCTGGGCATTGGCTTTGTACCGCAAGGGCGGCAGATTTTTCCGCTACTCACCGTAGAAGAGAATCTGCGTACCGGCCTTGCCGCACGCAGCGACGGACTAAAAAAAATCCCCGAGCGTATCTATGAACTGTTTCCAGTGCTCAAGGAGATGAAGCACCGCCGCGGCGGTGACTTATCCGGCGGGCAACAGCAGCAGCTTGCCATTGGCCGAGCGCTGGTAATCGAGCCCAAACTCTTGATTCTGGATGAGCCGGGGGAGGGCATTCAGCCCAATATCGTCGCGCAAATTGGCCAGGTGATTCGCCAGCTGATTGCCGAAGACGCCCTAACGGTGCTGCTGGTCGAGCAGAAGCTGCCCTTTGCGCGCAAATACGCCGACCGCTTTGTGATAATGGACCGCGGCCGCCCGGTGGCCAAAGGTGATATCAGCGAGCTTTCCAACGAGCTGATCAAGCAGCACCTAACGGTTTAAGTTATCCACACCTACGCCCGCTCGGCGAGCGTAGGTGGGGAGGTTTTACGGAGTTAGTAGTGAAAAATATTCGGTGTTATGGCATTAGCACCGCTTGTTACAGTCGTCTAGAAGTCCAGTGAGGCCGAAAACATAAAGGTGCGGGGGGCGCCTAATGCGAGGCTTGAGAGTTGTGGCATTGCCCAGTACGTTTTATCGGTCACATTGTTAACAGTGGCACGCAGTGTGAGTGGATAGCCGGAAAGGTTAGAGGCGTAGCGTGCTCCAACGTCATAAATAGTGTGTCCGGGTACTGATAGGGAGTTGTCACTATTAATGTACTGCTCTGACATCGCGGTGGCATTAGCGGTCAGTGTCAGCCCTGGTGCTACGGATAGATCCCATTCAGTGCCTAGCTTGGCTTGCAGGTCTGGTACGCCGGTTGCCTGATTGCCTTGTTCTTCATCGCTCGCGGCGCGCGTGATTTCTGGGTTTACATAAGCGATGCCCCCCATCAGGCGCAGGTTGCTGAGAGGACTGCCGAAGAAACTCCACTCCACTCCTCGGTTCCGCTGCTCGCCCCCAACCGAGAAGATATTGGTTGCCAGGTCGGTGTAGCTGCTGGGCCGCTTTATTTCATACAGGCTAAGCGTGTGTGAAAAATCACCCAGATCAAGTTTCACGCCAACCTCGCTCTGTTTGGTCTTGTAAGGCTCGAACACCTCACCAGCGTTGGCGGCAGTCATAGGTGCCGTGGCCCCCTGGCTGAGCCCCTCGATATAGTTGGCGTAGAGCGATACCTGGTCGGTCGCTTTGAAAAGTAGTGCTGCGGCGGGTGTGACCGCGCTTTCATCATAGCGGGAGATACGTGTGCCGGTCATCACGCTGTAGGTGTCGCTCACCACTTCCTGGCGTCGGGCGCCGAGCGTCAGCTGTATGCGATCATCGGCAAACGAGAGCGTGTCTGCCAAACCGTAGCTGTTCAAGCGTAGCTCTGTATGCATGATGTGCGGTGTAATGAAATCAGCGGCGGGGCCCCATTGCGGATTGTATAGGTTGGTGATCCAGTCCGCATCGGGAACGCTTCTGCGCCCGTAATCGTGCTGCTCGTGCTCATAATGGGTGGCATTGACGCTGATGTCGTGACTGACAGCGCCGGTCTGGAAGTGACCGCGAACCCCGACTTCCGCCGATGTTTTTTCGACATCGAAGGCAAGCTGACCAACGCTTGTGCGATAGTTGCCTTGATCATCAAGCACCTGGGCTGACATGGCACCGTTGTAGGTGTAATTGGTTTCGCTTTGACCTATTGACGCGTACCCCATGATCTCGTCGGTAAAGTCGAATTCGCCACGCAATATGGCCCCCTTGTCGCGCGTGTCGGCAAAGGCCCAGTCCGGGTTGATCAGTGTATCGGGGGCGGGAGGCGTCGGAACTGCCAGGCCGGGGGCCAGGTTGATACCTCGAGCGGGTCCATCAATATGGTCGTCCGCACTGTACAAGTCGGCTGATAGTCGAGCGTGATCACCGCGCCAGTCCAACCCCAGAGAGCCCATTTGAACCTTTGGTGTCTGGTTATCCACAGCCCCCTCGCCGTCGCGGTATACGCCGTTAACGCGAACGCCAAACTGCTGGTCGTCACCCAGGCGTCGGCCGACATCAAGGTGCCCGCCAATCTGGGCGTCGGACATATACGTGGTGGTGAAACGCGTCAACGGTTCATCGCCAGCCCGTTTGGGAACCAGGTTAATGGCACCGCCAACGGAGCCACCTGGCGGCATCCCGTTGAGTAGTGCCGAAGGCCCCTTGAGCACCTCGATACGCTCGAACATTTCTGGAGACGTACGGTAGTAGGGGGCCATCCCGGCCAGACCACCGAACGTGACGTCACGTGTGCTGGCGTCAAAACCACGGATCGAATAGGTTTCGCTCCAGGCACTGGTGACGCCGTTGCTGAAGACACTCGGATCCGTCGCTGCAATTACATCGGTAATACTCTGAGCTTGTTGATCCTGGATAAAGCGATCCGTATAGCTGATGGCATTGAAAGGCGTCTCCATGAAGTCTCTTTTCCCCAGGAAGCCCGCCCGGTTGCTGTAGGTGACTTGGCCGCCGGCATACGTATCGTTAACGGATGTCGCTTCTCCGTGTACGGTGATGGGTGCTAGGGCAGTAGTACTGCGGGTCTCGGTCTCCTGGGCCTGTGCGAGAGCTTGTGAAGACAGCAGCATGACAGCACTCGCGCTCAGAGCGAGCAGAAATGCGCTCCTGACGAGCGATAAAGGGTTTGAGCAAGAGGCGCAATGTAGTGCTCTCGTCGGCTGTAGGGGACGGTGGTGGCAATGTAAGGGCATGTCGATCTCCATTTTTAAACACAGAGGAACTACACCGCTTCAATTGAGCGCCTGTTAAAAGGCGCATTGAAGCAGTCGATGAAAGCGTTTTTTTAGGTGCTTTAGTGCTTTAGTGCTATGGTCTGCTAGTGCCGGTAGCCGTCGATAATGTCATCCGCGATGATCGCCAGAGCGCTGACGCTGGCGGCGGTGACATACCAGGCTTCGGGGTCGACAAAGACCACCCGGTCATTTCGCCAGGCGTTAGTTTGGCGTAATAGGGGGTTGGCCAGGCTGTCGGTACTCATGGTGGGCCGGTGCTCCATTACGGCAGTACGATCCACGACATAGATGATGTCGGGGTCGGCCTGCTGGATGAATTCGCTAGAAACCGGCTGGCCGTGCAGGCCGGTATCGATGTCGGGAGCGGCGGGGGCAACGCCGAATTCAGTGAAGATGAAGCCGTAGCGTGACTGCACGCCAAAGGAGTGGAAGGCCCCATTATTATGCAGCAGGATAAGGGCTTTCTCAGGGCGGCCTTGGGTAACACGCCGGACCTCCTCGACGGTATGAACCAGCTCGGCTGCCCGCTGACGGGCCAATTTCTGTTTGCCAAAGATCTGCCCAAGATCCATGAGATGATCCATGACAACGTCAATGTGGTTGGTCTGACTGTTGCGGTAATCCACGTCAAAGTGCAGCGTGGGTGCGATCTGAGTCAGCTCGTTATAGTCGTTGGCCTGTAACGACGTCATAAGAATGAGGTCAGGGTTAGCGCGATGCACTCGCTCAAGGTTAGGGCGTACGATAGCGCCCAGATCTTCAATCGTCGGGTCGTCTCGATACTTCTCCAGAAAATGGGGAATAAAGTCCTTTGGCATGCCCACCACCGGAACGTCCAACTGATCCAGAAAATCGACTTCATTCATGTCTAATGCCGCTACCCGGTGTGGACGGTGATCGATCACGGTGCTTCCCAGCGCGTGGTGAATCGTGATCGGTGTTATGGCCTCCTGTGCGGACATATTGTTGGCTGAGGGCTGATCGCACCCTTGTAGCAACGCCACCAAGGCGAGTGGGAGAAGGCGTGCCAAGCGGTTGTTTAGAGATCGTTTCATTCCAGGTTTCCTGAGGGCTTGAAGTAATTACATAGATAACCGCGTTCGTTATGGGCGATGTCGAACTTCAGTCCGTAAAGCTCACTCAAGCGCCGTTCGGTGATGACGTCGGTGACGTTGCCATCGCAGTGCACTTCCCCATCCTTCATGGCGACGATGTAATCGGAGTAGTTGGCGGCAAAGTTGATGTCATGAACGACCAGGATGACCGTTCGTCCATGCTCGTCGCAGAGACGGCGAAGAGCCTGCATGATCTGAACGGCATGTTTGATATCGAGGTTATTCAGTGGCTCGTCGAGCAGCAGGTAATCGGTTTGCTGTGCAATGGTCATGGCCAGGAACGCCATCTGGCGTTGGCCGCCGCTGAGCTCGTTCAGATAAGCACCGCGTAGTGCCGTCAGCGATAGAAACGACAGGGCGTCGTCAATCACACGATGGTCGTGCCGAGTGAGTGTGCCACGGCTATAGGGAAAGCGGCCAAAGGCGACCAACTCCTCGACGGTCAGGCGTAGGTTGAACTCAGGCGTCTGGCGTAGCGTGGCCACCTGCCTGGCATACTCGCTGATGGGAATGCGCGTTACCTGGGAGCCGTCGAGTCGAATATCCCCCCGAGAGGGCTTAAGTAGTCTCGCGAGCATCATCAGAAGCGTCGTCTTACCCGCGCCGTTGGGGCCCACCAGGGACGTCAACTGACCTGATGGAAAGCAGAGATTGATCGCCGATAGCACCGAACGGTCGCCGTAGGTTTTATGAAGGTCTTGAACCGTGATCATGCTGCGCCTCGCGTACGCACCATCAGCGACAGGAAGTAAGCCCCACATACGAGGTTGACGAGGATGCCGACGGTGGTTGTGTAGTTGAAGAGATGTTCGACCAGCAGTTGGGCGAGGATGAAAAGGGCGATGGCGAGGGCACAACCCACCGGTAGCGTGACCCGATGACGGTAAGTGCCTGCAAGCGCATAGGCCGTATTGGCCACGAAAATGCCCATGAACGCCGTGGGGCCAAGCAGGCTGGTCGATACAGCCACCAGCGAGGCGATCAGAAAGAGCTGGTGTTGCACGCAGCGTCGATAATCGATGCCAAGTGACATGGCCTGCTCTCTGCCCAGCAAGAGCACATCTAGCATTGGGAGGCTTTTCAGTCCCACCAGACAAATCGCGGCCACGATCAGTGTGGCGTATAGCAGTTGTGTGGTGCTGGCGTTACCGAAAGCGGCTTGGCTGTAACCCATCAGAATGGAAAACTCGCCTGGACTCATTTTGAGCTGAACGAACTGTGTGAAAGTGGTAATGACCATTGTCAGTACCAGTCCTACCAGCAGCAGGAAATAGACATTGTCTCTGCCGTCTCTAAACAGCCATCGATGCAGCGTCCAGGAGTAGCCAAGCATCAGCAGGACCGAGAGTGCGGCGTTGCCATGCTCGCCGAGCACCATCAGACTGTGGGTGCCCAGCACCAGCATCAACAGGGCCTGAAACAGCAGATAGACGGCCTCATAGCCCATGATGGCAGGCGTTAATATCCGGTTACCGGTAAGGCTCTGAAACGTAATGGCGGACCAGGCGACACAAATGCCACCGATCACCATGGTGGCCAAGCGCTCAAGTCGTTTCGGTATCACATACTCGAAGTCGAAACCGGAGCGTACAAAGACAAAAGCGAGCGCAAGAGCGATCACGGCCGCCCAAACGGTGTGGCGAGCTTTGATAGTCATCACTGTGCCCTCCTGACAATCAGGATCAGAAACAGCACGCCTCCGACACAAGCCGACGTTAAGCCGATGGGCACTTCAAAGGGATAGATCAGCAGGCGTCCCGCAATGTCGCAGACCAGCAGCAGTGTTGCCCCCGACAGTGCTACGGCGGGTAGGGTGCGAGCCAGGTTATCGCCGTAGTAGAGCGCTACCAGATTGGGAACCACTAATCCGACAAAGGGGATGGCGCCCACCGCGATGACCGTGACCGAGACAGTAATGGCCACCAGCATCAGCCCAATGGCGGAGGTGACGAGATAGTTCACGCCTAAACTCGTCGCCATGTCTTCGCCCATGCCCAGCACCGTGAAGCGATGAGCGTAGACGTAGGCGAGCACAACGACCGGCAGGATTAGGTAGATGATTTCGTAATGGCCCTGGACGATCTTTGAAAAATCTCCCAGCAGCCAGCCCTGCATGCTTTGCAGGATGTTATGGCGGTAGGCGTAGAACTCGGCTAGGGCGCTTAGCACGCCGCCGTACATCAAACCGATGACGGGAACCAGTACCGTGTTGGTGAACTTGATGCGGCGAACGATAGCGATAAAGACAACATTCGCAGCGAAGCAGAAGAGCAGGGCTGCAAGCATTCGTGATCCAGCGCCAGCCGTAGGCATTAGAGACAGCGATACGAGAATGCCCAGTTTGGCGGCATCAAGCCCACCCGAGGTGGCGGGCTCCACGAACTTATTGCGCACGATATGCTGCAAAATCACACCGCAAATCGCGAGGCCCACTCCGGTCAAGGACACCGTGATCAGGCGCGGCAGTCGGCTGGCCGTCAACGTCAACCAAGCATCATCTGACAGGGTGATAAGTTGGTACCCGCTTATCTGCCGCGCGCCTGTCAGTAATGACATCCCGCACAGCAATACAAACAGGAGAGGCAGATACACGCGCATCACTGTGAGGTTTCTCCCGTTTTATCCGGGGTGATGCGCCACCCTTTGGTGGTTTGGCGTTGGTCAAGAAACGTGGCGTATCGCCCCTGCTGAGCGAGCAGTTCATCGGGCGCGCCTTGCTCAATGATGCGTCCGTCATCTAGCACGATGATCTGATCAGCCATGCTCACCGTAGAGAGTTGGTGGGCGATCACCAATAGCGTACGTTGGCCTCTCAGTCGCACCAGCGCCTGGGTAATGATGGCTTGATTTTCCGCATCCAGTGCGGCAGTCGCTTCATCCACCAGCAGAATGGGCGCATTCTTAATGAGTGCTCGGGCGATGGCGATACGCTGCCGTTCGCCGCCGGAAAGGCGGGCGCCTCCCTCGCCCACTGGTGTGTCCAATCCTTGGGGCAGGCGTTCGACGATCTCGATGACACCGGCCAGACGCACGGCGTCCATCAGGTCGGCATCGCTGGCGTCGGGATGGCCAAAGCGAATATTGTCAGCAATGCTGCCGGCAAACAGGTAGCTCTCCTGGAAGATCTGGCTGACGTGATCCGCCAGCTGGGTACTAGACATATCGCGGACGTCCACGCCGCCGACGAGCACACTACCGTGATCTGCATCGAAAAATCTCGCGACCAGGCGCGCCAGAGTGGTCTTGCCTGAACCTGACTCACCGATCAATGCGGTCATGCTACCGGGCGTGATAGATAGGCTAACCCCGTTGAGCACGTCGGGCTCATGCGGCGCATAGCGAAAGCGGACGGCTCTCAATTCGATGGAGGCATCGCGCGGTGGCTGAGGGACCGTTGGCTCGGTTAGGGGGGCAGCGTCGAAAATCGCCTGGATCTCTTCGAGTTGCCCCCTTGCACTACGCAAAATGTCGCTGTGTTGAGCGATGTCCAGCAGCGGTTCGACGAACCGGCTTACCAGTACCAGCGCAATGATGACGCTTATAATGCTCGCTGCCGTCAGTGATCCTTCCAAAAGCGTATTGATCCACAGGGTTGTGACGATCAGCAGCACGGCAAAGACTGTCTGCACTGCCCAGGCATTGAGCAGCGCCGAAAGTGCCGATAGGCAAGCCAGCCTTGTTCCCGAGCGGTGCTGTTGTTCCATGGCCTGTTCTAAGAAGCGTGTGCTGTGGTTGTTCCCACTAAAGGCGCGTAAGACTGTCTGGGCACTGGCGAACTCGACCATGCGCTGACTGGTATCAGAAAAGTGTTGCTGGAAGGCCCTGTCGGCATGCTGGGCAAGCTTGGCGGTGAGTAATAAAACCCCCAAAAGTAGCGGCAGCGCGACCAGCGCCGCAATGCCCAGCGGTGCATGCAACACCAATAGCGCGGCAAGGAGAACGATAGGCGTGACAAGCCCGCTGATCACCGGTGTAAAGACGTGAGCAGGAAGCTGGGCCACCGCCATCATACCCTGCGTGGTTACATGGCTAAGGCGCGCGGTATTTGTCGCGGTAAACCAGCCAACCGGCAGATGGATCACGTGTTCGCCAAGGCGATGGCGGCCCGACTGCAAGATGGCGACGCCGACACGGACGCCTGCCTGCTCCACGTGCCATCGCACTCCCCAACAGATTAGGATGCCGAAAAGCAGCACTACTAGCCATGTGGTGGCCACACTGAGTTGGCCAATCAGGAGGTAATAGAGAAGAGGGATAAGGGCCAAGATGGTCAGACCGCTTAGCACACCATAGACAGTGACCAGACCGAGATAGCGACGCAAGAGCGCGGTGTCTTCGCCAAGCAGTTGATTGAGCATTTTCAGCACGCTGCCACCTTCGATTCCAGTGAGTTTGTTTTCTCTTCCAGTGCCCAAAGGCGAGCATAAAGGTCATTGCTGGCCAGTAGCTGGTCGTGATTGCCTTGCTCAGCAACCGTGCCGCCATCGAGTACCAGAATATGGTCGGCGTGGATGATCGACTTTAGGTGATGCGAAATAATCACAAGCGTCCGCCCCCGGGTTAAACGCGACAGAGCCTGCTGGATGGCCAGCTCATTGCTGGCGTCAACCGCTGCTGTCGGCTCGTCCAGCACCAATAGAGGCGGATCAAGTAACATGGCGCGGGCAATACTGACGCGCTGTTGCTCGCCACCTGACAGTTGAATATCCTCGCCAACCATCGATCGATAGCCGTTAGGGAGTGCGGCGATACGTTCGTGAATATTCGCCGCGCGAGCGGCATCCTCGATTTCCTGTTGGCTGGCCGAAGGGCGGCCCAACGCAATGTTGTCTCGAATGCTGGCATGGATCAGACGCACGTCCTGCAGAACAAAACCAATCCGCTGGTAGAGCGTTGACATCTCAAGATGGCGCAGATCCACCCCGCCTAACGTAATGCGCCCATGGGTGGGGTCAAAAAAGCGCAGCATCAGGCGTGCCAGGGTGGATTTGCCTGCCCCCGAAGGGCCAACAATCGCCGTAACGCTGCCAGGTGCAAGAGTAAAGTGCAGGTTCGATAGCCCGTTTTGGGCATTGTTATAGACGTAACTGACATTTTCAAAGCGAACTTCATGATCGTTGGGGAGCTGGCACTCACTGGAGGGGATTGATGGCAATACCGGCGTTTCAAGCAGTGCCATGACGCGTTGGGCGGCGCCAACGGCACTGCCTAAGTCGTGCAGCAAGGTATGCAGCAGCAGTAACGGAGCACAGATACCGGGGGCTACTAGAATGAATGGCAACAGATCGACCGGTTCTGACCAGCCGTTGGCGACGCAAAATATGCCAACCGTGAGCGCCAGTCCCAATATCGTCACCGTTGTCACCATCGCATGAACATGTGCCATAGAAGCGACCAGAGGGCGGGTAAATTGCTCAAATGCATGGGCAAAGCTATCCACTGCTGCTTGGTAGCCACGATAGGCTTGTCCGGTCGTACCGAAGGCCTTGACGACGGGAATGCCGCAGACAAATTCATTAATGGCGTTATTCATGCGCTCAAGCTGGGCAATAAACTCACCCATATTGGCTTTGCTGGCTTGCATGAGTCGGCGCAGGAAAAGAAAGAAACCGGGAAGAGGCAGTAACGTAATAACGGCGATTTTCCAATCCAGCATGATCAGGTAGACCACCGAGATCAGTAAGGCGCCAAACGCGCGTCCTACCGCCGTGTAAAAGTGCGCGGTCAGGCTGTGCAGCGTCGCAATATCGTCTTGCATCGCCTGTTTTACGTCGCCGGATGCGCGGCTGGTAAACCAGCCAAGCGGTGCTTGGGACAAGCGTCGCATAACAGCCAAGCGTAGCTGGTAGGTGAGTTTGTTATCCGCCAGGTGCGCTACCAGCTCGCCGAGAAACATGCACCCCATGCCGACAAAGAGGCTCACGATGCTGGCTGCTACCACCCAGCCAATTTCACGCATGCTGGCGGTTGATAACTCCCAGGCGGCGCCTGGATCAGACACAAGAATCTTGGCGATATGTGCCATACCGGCAAGCGGCACCATCGTTAATATCGTGCCGATGCCCGCCAGCATTGCCGCGGCAAAAAGCCGTGTGCGTATAGGGGCCAACACTTGGCTGATGGGGCTCTTACCTTGGGATCTCGATGTATCGTGCGTGCTCATGAAGCGTTATGACTCGGCCATAGGGGATTATCGAACCTGCATAGCAGTAGTTTGTAACGAGAATTAGTCGCGTTTAAATAGGCTAATAGATAATTAGTTTCATGGCAATAAACTAATTAATATAATTGCATGCCAATCAACTAATTGACCCTAAAGTGAGTGAGTGGCTAGATAAGGAACGTCAGCGATTAAGGATGCAATATGACCACGCAACAGCCAGTTAAAGCACGCGGGCGGCCGCCTACCATCACGCTTGAGCGTATTGCGAATGCGGGTATCGAAATCGGCCTACCCAACATCACCTTTGTCGGGGTGGCCAGCGCGCTAGGCATCAGCCATATGGCGCTTTATAAGCATGTGCCCAATTTAAAGGCGCTGAAATGCTTAGTGGCCGAAGAAATATTTCAACGTTGGAATATTCCACGAGCTTCCAATGATGCGCCCGGGGAATTGAAAGAGTATCTATCCACTTTTGCCGCATCGATAAGCGAGTTTGTCAAAGCTCACCCAGGATTAACGCCCTATGTGATCCGTCGCTTGGCTGCCACTCAGCCCATGATTGAAAAAAATCGTGCACATCAAAACCATATTGCTGAGGTTTATGATATCTCCCAGGAGCAAGCTCGCTGGCTTCTGGCGACCATAGCTTTTCAATGCTTTTCCGTCGCCGATACGATTTATTCGGTAGTGGGGAAAGAGCCTGTCGAGGGGGCGAGCCGCGGCCTGGAGGAGGCCGAAATGGAGGCGGAATTAGAGGAAGGTATGCGAGCGCTTATTACTGGTGCGCTAGTAATACTGAACGAGCGCTCACGTGGATAGGGCCTTTATAAAAGCGTGCGTCTTCGTCGTTGCAAGTGGCGCCCTGGTCTGGCGTTTAGCCTTTCAAAACAATGAAGGCGGCTCCATCGGCGCCTGCCGCGCCCGGCGGCGCTTCAGCATTTGGGTAATCAGCCCGTAGCGCGGCCCGCCCAAAAAGGCCAGTATCAGAAATACGCCGGTCATTACCGCCATCATGCCACCGATGGAGACGTTGAAATGCACCGCGAGGAAATAGCCGGAAATGCTCGAGGCGATCGAGATCAGCGCGCCGAAAATGAACATCATCCACAGGCGGTCAGTCAGCAAATAGGCGGCGGAGGCGGGAACAATGGCAAAGGCGATGAACAGCACCGCCCCCACGGCGTCGAAGGCCGCCACGGCGGTGGAGCTGGTCAGCATCAAAAGTACATAGAACAGGATCGTCGGCATGAAGCCAAAGGTTTTGGCCAGCGCGGGATCGAAGGTGGCGAGCTTCAGCTCTTTATAGAAGAGCCCGATAAACGCGTAGTTGAGCAGCGTCATTACGCTCATCGAGACCAGCGCCTGGGGAATCGGCAGGCCGAAAAGCTCGACGGTATCCAGCCAGACAAACCCGATTTCACCCAACAGCACGGTGTGGGTGTCGATATGCACGTCGTGGGCGTAGATATTGAGTAGTAACACGCCAATGGAGAAGAGTGCTGGGAACACCAGTCCGATGGCGGCGTCCTGCTTCACCCGCTTGGTATTGGCCAGCGCCTCGGTGAGAAATACTGTCAAAAGCCCGGTCAGCGCGGCGCCGATGAGCTGCACCGGCCCGCTCTGCTGCTTGGTCAGTATCCAGACGATCACGATGCCGAACACGATCGAATGGCTGATGGCATCCGACAGCATGCTGTTGCCGCGCAGCACCAAAAACGTGCCCACCGCTGATGAGGCGATACCCACCATGGCGCCGACCAGAATGATGGGAAGCGCGGTACTGTTGAGAAGCTCTGCGATCATGGCGCGACCTCCTCGAACGTGGCGACCACCTGGCGCGCTTTTGCCTGCCCTGTTGTCGTCAGCCCCCAGTCCGCTTCACCTTGTGAGCGGGTCAGGTAGCCTTGGCGTTTTAACAGGGCAAGGGTGAGCCGTGCGCTCAGCGATAAACGCCGTGATGCAGGCCGGGCCGGGTGTTTATATAGCGTGTAGAGAAGCTGGCGTTTTTGAAGCTCGGCTTTCTGGCGGTAGTGTTTCATGATGCCCCATAAAAGCCCGCGCCCTGGCGCCAGCGCCAGCGACAGCAGCACGATGGCCGTGGCGGTTAGTACGATCAGCGGGCCGGTAGCAAGCCCGCGCGACAGCGTGCTGATCGTCGCGCCGGAGACTCCGCTGACGATACCCACGCCCGCCGCGATGGCAAGCATGGTGCCCAGGTGGCGGCTCCACTGGCGCGCGGCCGCCGCCGGGGCAACGATCATCGCCGCCATCAAAATGACGCCGACCATCTGCAAGCCGACCACCACCGCCAGTGCGACCATGGCGGTCAGTGTCGCCTCGATGGCCGTGGCGGGCATGCCAAGCGTTCGGGCGTACTCGGCGTCGAACGTGACCAGCTTGGCCTGCTTCCAGAAGGCGGCGAGCAGCGAAAGCGTTACCAGCGTCACGCCACCCATCACCCACAGATCCGAGCGCAGCGTGGCGGCGGCCTGGCCGAATAAAAAGGCCTCGAGCCCGCCCTGGGCGGCGTTGCTGGTGCCTTGAATGTAGGTGAGCAGCACGATACCAACGGCAAAGAAGAGGCTCAGGCAAACGCCTAGCCCCGCATCGGTTTTCAGGCGGCTTTTGCGGGTGAGCAGCAGCATGATCAGCGCTGCAAGAGAGCCGGTAGCAAGCGAGCCGATCATGATGCCGCCAATATCGCGGCTGCCGGTAATGATGAAGCTCAGGCATATTCCCGGAAGAGCCGCGTGGGAGATGGCGTCGCCCAGCAGGCTTTGACGGCGCAGCACCGCAAAGCAGCCCAAGGGGCCGCTGATCAGGCCCAGAAGCGAGGCGCCGATCACCACGTTTTGAAAGGTATAATCCGATAGAAGTTCGAGCCACTGCATGGGTCAGGTCACTTTTGAGGCGGGAAACGTTAATGACTCGTGGTCACCCAGCAGCGCGATCTGGCCGCCGTAGGCCTGGCGGAGGTTGTCGATCTTGAAAACGTCTTTGGCGTCGCCACTGGCAATCACGCGCACGTTCAGTAGCAATAGCCAGTCGAAGTAGGTACCGACAGTTTGCAGATCGTGGTGGACGACGATAAGCGTCTTTCCCGCATCACGCAGGCGGCGCAGTATATCGATGATCGCCCGTTCGGTGGTGGCATCGACCCCGGCCATGGGTTCGTCCAGAAAGTAAACGTCGGCCTGTTGCACCAGTGCGCGGGCCAGAAACACGCGTTGTTGCTGGCCGCCGGAAAGCTGGCTGATCTGGCGGTGGGCAAGCTCGCTCATGCTGACCATGTCGAGCGCGTCCATCGCCTCTTTACGTTCTCGGCGCCCGGGGCGCTTGAACCAGCCAAGGCGCCCGTAAAGGCCCATGGTCACCACATCGAGCGCGGTGGTGGGAAAGTCCCAATCCACGCTCGAGCGCTGGGGCACGTAGCCCACCCGCTTGCGCTGGGCGGCATAAGGCTTGCCGTGCACCAGCACCTCGCCGGAAAGCGATGGCACCAGCCCTAAAAGGCTTTTGATCAGCGTGCTTTTGCCTGCGCCGTTGGGGCCGACAATTCCCGCCATCACGCCCGCCGGGATATCGAGATTGATATCCCAAAGCACGGGCTGATTATGATAGCTCACGGTCAAATTGTTGATGCTGAGAGCGGGCTCGGCACTTGCAGATGTTACCATCGAGAGTATGCCCTTCTATCCCTGTTGGTCGAGCTGCCACTCGCTTGCCCAGTCATTGAGCTCATCGGGCAGTGGGGAAAGTGTGCCGCCGAGTGCGTTAACGATATGCTGGGTATTGCGGTAGATCATACCCATATAGGTGCCGTCGACGGTACCGTCATCGCCCATGGCGTCGGAATAAAGCTCGCCGCCAACCACAACGTCATGGCCACGCTGCTTGGCCGCGTCGATCACCGCCTGGACGGTGCGCGGATTGATGGTGCTTTCAACGAACACCGCCGGTACGTCGCGCTCTACCACACTCGTCGCCATGTTGCGGATATCGGCAATGCCGGTTTCGGTTTCGGTGCTGATGCCTTGAATACCTTCAACGTCGATATCGTAGGCGCGCCCATAGTAGCTAAACGCATCGTGGGCGGTCACCAGCACGCGCTGACTCTCGGGAATGGTCGCGATACTCTCCTTGACCCACTTGTGGAGCGCCAACAGTTCGGTCTGGTAGCGCTCGGTGTTGGCTTCAATAGTATCCGCGCAGTCGGGGCGCGCTCCAATAAAGGTATCGCTTAGCGTCGGCAGCGTTTGCGCCCAAAGCGAAACATCCATCCACAGGTGCGGATCGATGCCGTAGATATCCTGCGCGGTAATCAGCGATGAAGGGTCGATCGAAGAGGGCGCGACAGCAAGCGTCGGGGTGCGCGAAGAGAAATTTTCCAGCACCGAACCCAGCTGGCCTTCCAGGGCGTAGCCCGAGTAAAGAATCTGTTCGGCGCCGCGCAACAGCGAAACATCGCTGGCGCTGGCCTGGAAAAGATGCGGGTCGATCCCGGGGCCCATCATGGCCTGGACGCTAACGCATTCGCCGCCTACCTCCTGTGCCACATCGGCAATCATGCCAATGGTTGCCACCACGTTGAGGGGCGTTTCATCAGCCGCTGCCAAGGTACTGAAAGGCAGCATTCCCAATAGAATCACAGCATGTTTTGTTGCCATTATTAAGCTCCAGACTCGACATGAGGTAGATAGTAGACGAAGCAGTGTTACTCCGTGTAATCATTTTGCGCTGTGGAAACAAGTATAGCCTCGGCTAAGTTTGTGGCGCAAATAATTTAATGTCAAGCGGATAAACGTGCTGAGGTAGACTGAAATAGGCATGAGTTTATGAGGCAATAAGCGCAAATGCGCTATTAATGTATCGCTTTAGTTGGCCAAGGCATCAACGGGTCTTGCGCTGGCATCGTTCGATACTTGAAGGCATACCGATAGTGGCTATTCTGTGGCGCGTGTGAGTAGCGGGAAAGATAGAGCGAGAGGCGTAAATTGAGATTTAGATAAACCTGAGCTTCTGGCCCCAAGGGGGCCAGAAAGAGGGAGTGATAGAAACTGAGGTGTTACCTTGGCTGGTTAACCAGCCTCCGCTCCTGGAGCGGGCGCACAATCAGCCAATCAAGCAGCAGCATGACGATCAACGACGCGCCTACCAGCGGGAAAATCAATCCGCCTATCGCCAGAATGGCAATCAGACCCCGGAAAACGCGTTTGTCTGCCGGTAGTGGCGGTACGCCCATTGCGCGTGAGGGGCGGCGCTTCCACCACATTACTGCGGCCGATACCGCCAGCAGGATAATCGCCACGCACACGGTCAAAAAGAGCAGTTGGTTGGCCAGACCAAACTGCTGGCCCATATGCACGTTGATACCAAATTCCAACCAGCGACCCAGGGGCCCGTAATCGGAGTAGCTCATGTCGATCAAGCGCTCGCCGCTGTACTGATCAAGATGCACCACGCGCTGTTGGCTAAGGTCATTAGGATAGACTGATCCGGTGTACACGCCGGTCTCTGTGGTGGGCAGGCTGACCGCATAGCCATGATGCAATCCCAGCTCATCGAAGATGGCGACAGCGCCGTCAAGGCCAATGCTCGTTGCCTGGCCTGGTCCCTGTGTGGATTCTGGAATTTGTGCCTGTTCGAGTGACCAGTTTGTCGGGCTTTGCGCGTTTAAACGCGCTTCCGACATGGGCACTTCAACGCGCACACCAGAGGGGTAGCCGAAATTGTTACCGTTAGCCCACTGATTAACCTGCGCGCCCCACACGCCCGACCAAGGCATTCCGGTGATCGCCAGAAAGACGATAAACCCACCGACAAAAATACCCAGCACGGCATGCAGATCACGCCAGAACACGCGGCTTTTTGGCTTGCCGCGCACGCTAATCACGCCGCCTTTGCCTTTACGCCGTGGCCACCAGAGGTAAATGCCGGTGAGCACTAGCAGGGTTGCCCAGCCGCCGGCTATTTCAATCAGTTTGCGCGCTGTAGGTCCAAAGTATTTCAAACTGTGCAGATAGCGAACGGTCCACATCACCGTGCCGCGGTCATCCAGCGCCCCCAGCACATTGGCAGTATACGGATTGACGTAAACGGCTAACCGCTCGCCCGAGGCAGTATTCACTGTGATCTCCGCCGAGCTTTTCGGCGTGGCGGGGTCGGTGAATTTTACGGCAGTGCCAGGGTGAGCCGTAAGGGCTGCGCTTACCAGCGTAGAGGGAGGGAGCGTCGCCTCTTGAACGGCTACGCGCTTCACATCAGCGTGTATGAGTGCATCCAGTTCGTCCTTGAAAAGATAAAGGCCCCCAGTAATTGCCAGGGTGATCATGAACGGCAGAACCAGTAAGCCTGCGTAAAAGTGCCAGCGCCAAACGGCGCGATAAAGGTCGAAGGTCTTGCGTTGACCTTCTTGTGGGGGTGACGTGGTCGACATGAAGTCTCTCCAGACCACCAAGCATCTAGCCTGGTGGTTTAAGCGGTAAGGGTAAACAGGTGCTCTACTGAGCACCTGAGTGAATCAGAAACTGAAGTCGGCCCGTGCCCACACCATGCGGCCAGGCTCATTAATGCCGCGATCCAAATCAGCGGGATAGCCAAAGGCCGCATTACCCGCTAGATTCAAGTGTTCGGTGTAGGTGGTATCGAAAACGTTATCCACCCCCACACTTAGCGTTAGGTGGTTGCTTGCTTGATAGGCGCCGTTAAGCGAGAACACCCCGAAGCCTGACGACGATTCCAGATCCTGGCCGACGACATTGCCTTTTTCGAGCGCAATACGGTTTTGTGCCGCAACACCACGCCATAGGCCACCCACAGAGTAGTCATCGTGTGCATAGGACAGGCCGACCTTGGCTTCCAGCGGTGGGATCTGTGGTAATGCCTCATCGTCGTTGGCATTTCGCCCCCAGGCATAGGCCAGCGAGGCATTGCTTACCCAGTTGTCGGTTAGTTGATAGCTAGCGCCCACTTCGGCACCCGCAATCTGAGCATCAATGTTATCGATTTGAGTACCGCTCATGCCCGCGGTGTTGTAATCAAACAAGATGAAATCGTGAACGTATCCTGCATACCCGGACACCCATGCGCTTAAGCGCTGGTCGTTGTACTGCGCGCCGATATCCAGCTGGGTAGTTTTTTCGGGTTGAACACCGCCAAAGGCATTCAAACTACCGGCCGGACCTGCCTGACTAGAGCTCAATTCCCAGTAATCGGGAAAGCGTTCCACATGCCCGACCCCGGCATACCAGGTGACCGGTGCTGAGGCTAAATCCTGCTCATAGCGGATAAAAGCGCTGGGCAGAGTGTCGCGGCGGGTGAGGCCTGCGGTAGCTGTGTCCAGGCTTTCGTCACTGACGCGATAGCGGTCTACGCGGGCGCCGCCAATAAGACGGTCACGTTCATCGATAAAACGGGTGACTTCGCTGAAGGCGCCAAACTGGGTCTGCTCGTAGTCGGGCTGCCAGTGTTCGCCATCCAGATTGCGATGTACCTGATGCTCGACATCGACACCGGCCGTCCACGTGGTGTTTTCCCACTCCCACGTTGATGCGACGCGCGCGCTGCGGGTGCGACGGTCTAGCCGCATGGCCATGCCGTCACTCATGTCCATACCGCCATCCATATCCATGCCGCTGCCCATGTCCATGCCACCACCCATGTCCATGCCGCCGCCCATGTCCATGCCACCACCCATGTCCATGCCGCTGCCCATGTCCATGCCACCACCCATGTCCATGCTGCCCGGTGAGCGCAGCGTGAAGTTATCCATAATATGGTCGGCATAGGCATAGTTGGCCTGCATTTCCAGACGTTTCCAGTGTTCACCTAAATTCTCGCGCTGAAAACGGATGCCCACGGTTTCGCGCAGAAATTTGCTGCCATCCATACCTCGCCCGGCATAGCGCGCTTCGCCGTCTCCTCGGCCTGCGGTGACTTCAAGCCAGGTATCGTTGTCGGGTGTCCATCCAAGCGCTATGTCACCGTTCCACTTATCCCATAACGAGGGCACGGCGTTGCCATCGCCATCCTGATAGTCATTAGCTTCGGATTGATTGCCGGTAATGCGCAGGTAGCCGTCTTTATTGCCTAAAGCGGCATCAATGCGGCGATCAAAGCGCCCATAGGTACCCAGCATGACGCTGCCATCCACTCGCACACCGGCTTCATCGAACTCCTCCGGGCCGCGGTCAAAGCGCACCGTTGCCGCTGAAGCGCCGGGGCCCCACAGAACGGACTGCGGCCCTTTGGTGACGGTGAGGCTGTCGTAATTTTCAGGTGAGATATAAGACGTAGGCGCATCCATTCTTGCCGGGCAGGCGCCTAGCATTTGGCTGCCATTGGTCAGCACGCGAAGACGTGAGCCAAACATGCCACGGAACACCGGGTCACCGTTGGTGCCGCCATTGCGAATGGCAGAGAACCCAGGGATGGTCTGAAGATAGTCGGCGCCGTCGCTGGCAGGGGCCGGTTGCCGCGGTATACGCGGGTCGGTTTCCACCGTGAGCGGTGAGCTTAGCGGTACAGCGGTCACGACCATCGTGTTTAACGCATGATGATGCTCGTGGTGAGCGGCAGTCGCCTGTGCCCATACGCCTTGAGCAACAACGCTCGATGCGGCAGCGACGCTTAATGTCAGTACGTGTCGTTGAAAACGTTTTTTTAAGCGGGCAGGCGTAACGACGCCATGCCCAATAGTTAGATGCGGCATGATGATCCCTTTTTTGGGTGTAGACAGACGCCAGCCAGAAGCAAACTTCAGGCTAAAAAGGCTGACGATGTGGCGTTACACGATCCGAAAAAAGGGCGGAGCGCGCGTTAGCGCGTGGGGGTAGTTATCACAGGACTTTATAGCCTGCGTCGGTTGCGTCAGCAGCTTATTATGCGTAATAAACGCTTGTAAGCTGATCGGAGGGAGAGAGGTATGCGCCGTTGGGAACTGTTGCCAGATGGCACAGTAACCACATTGGTGGAACCAGTTAAATATCGGTTCTACTTCATCAGCATGGCCCGCATGGTGGTGGTTTGCTTGAGGGGCAGTATGTTGATGATGACCGCCGCCTTGATGGTTAGAGTGATGACTAGCTTCGTGATGTGCGTGATGTTGCCCATCGGACTGATACTGTGAAATCAGCGGCCCAACTAACAGCAGCTGCATCGCCACAAACGCCATACAAAGCGCAATGCGATACCAGAGCTTGTTTGCTGAGCATTGTAACTGCACGAAGCCATCTACCTTGGTGGGCAACAGACAAGCTGTTGACGGAGGATGGCCCAATAGTATCGGAAAGTTCCCAAATAAGAAGTGTTGGGCGTGTGGTCTTTTGACACACAAGGGGCGGTTAACTACTTGTTCTTTTTGGTGCGGCCGACCCTTTTAATGATCTTTTTTGGTGCAAAAAGCCGTTAGTGCTGATGGGTTATGACGGCTAAAACTTTGCAGCGATAGTAAAAGTCCACTTTTCACCATTTTGGCGCATTCCTTGCATTTGAAAGGCTATGACCTATTCAAAAGGATGCGATCGTCTTCCATGACCTTGCGCGAACTCGCTACACCGTCCGGCCACCGCTTTGATCAGGAACGCCACTGGGCGGCCTCACTGGCGCTGCGTTTTGCCAAGCGCGATGGCGCTACGCGGTTAATCCAGGCACGTCACCAGGGGCCACTTCGGGTCCAGCGGCCGTTTTATCCTGAAGGCCGCCAGGAGGCGTGCCATATCTACGTGCTGCACCCACCCGGAGGATTGGTCAGCGGCGATGCGCTCACCATCAAGGCGCACGTCGAGCAAGGCGCACATGCCCTGCTGACTACCCCCGCGGCGAATAAGCTTTATAAGGCTGACAGCCAGGGGGTTGCCTGGAGCCAGTGTACCGAGCTTGAGGTCGCCGATAGCGCAACGCTTGAGTGGCTACCTCAGGAAACCATTGCCTTTGATGGCTCTAAAGGTGAACAGCGTACGCATATTGATCTTCATGGTAGTGCTCGCTGTTTAGGCTGGGAAGTCATGGCCTTGGGTCGCCCCGCGAGCGAGTTGCCGTACTTGTCAGGGCGCATTGAACAGTTTTTTCGTTTGACGCTGGATGGCAAGCCGCTATGGCTAGAACGCCAGCCGTTAGACCCGTTACACCCGCGCTTTACGGGACGCTGGGGGCAGGGCGGCGCTACGGTGCAGGCCACGCTTTGGGCGGTGGGAATGAGTGATGCGCCAGCGGCGATTGAGGAGTTGCGTAATGCCCTGCCGGATAATCCACGCTGGGCGGTAACGGTGCGCCAGGGCGTTTTATTGCTGCGCTATCTGGGTAACTCGCGAAATGAAGCCTGGGCGTTGTGCGAACAGGCCTGGAAATTGCTGCGCCCGCGCTGGATTGAGCGTGAGGCCCATATTCCGCGTATTTGGTTAACTTAATCGACTCTGTTGGAGACGCTCTATGGAATTAACCCCAAGAGATAAAGACAAGCTGTTGCTGTTTTCCGCCGCCCAGCTTGCCGAGCGGCGCAAAGCGCGAGGATTAAAGCTCAATTATCCCGAAGCGGTCGCGCTGATCAGTTTCGAGATTATCGAAGGTGCCCGGGATGGTCGCAGTGTGGCTGATTTGATGAGCTACGGGCGCGAGATTCTTGGCCGTGATGACGTGATGGAAGGCGTGGCTGAAATGGTCGACGAAGTTCAGGTCGAAGCCACTTTCCCGGATGGTACGAAACTCGTGACTGTTCATACGCCTATCAACTAGTTATCAGCAACCAGCAATCAGCCATCAGGAGGCTGCCATGATTCCCGGCCCAATGATTCCAGGACAGTATCAGTTAAAAGAGGGTGATATCGAGCTGTGCGTAGGCCGCGAGCGCATCACGGTAGACGTGGCGAACACCGGCGACCGACCGATTCAGCTCGGCTCCCACTACCACTTTGCCGAGGCCAACCCGGCGCTCGTGTTTGATCGCGACAAGACCCGCGGTTTTCGCCTTGATGTCGCCGCAGGTACCGCGATCCGCTTTGAACCTGGCCAGACCCGTGAAGTCACGCTGATTCCGTTTGTGGGTAAGCGGGAAATCTATGGCTTTCGTGGCGAGGTAATGGGACCGCTGGACGGAGATAAACAATGAAACCGGGTAACAAGATTAGTCGGCAGGCCTACGCCGATATGTACGGCCCCACGGTAGGCGACCGGGTGCGCCTGGGCGATACCGAGCTGTGGATCGAGGTTGAAAAAGATGCCACCCACTATGGCGACGAGGTCAAATTCGGCGGCGGCAAGGTGATCCGCGATGGCATGGGTCAGAGCCAACGTAACGATGAAACCGTCATGGACACCGTCATCACTAACGCGCTGATTCTCGACTGGTGGGGCATCGTCAAAGCCGATGTGGGGCTACAGAACGGACGTATTGCTGCGATTGGCAAAGCGGGCAACCCTGACGTGCAGCCCGATGTAGATATCGTGATTGGCCCCGGCACTGAAATTATCTCGGGCGAAGGCAAGATCCTGACCGCAGGTGGCATCGACGCGCATATCCACTTTATCTGTCCCCAGCAGGTAGACGAAGCGCTGATGAGCGGTGTCACTACCATGCTGGGCGGCGGCACCGGTCCGGCCACCGGGTCGAATGCCACCACCTGTACGCCGGGCGCGTGGCACCTTGGCAAAATGCTTCAGGCAGTGGATGACCTGCCCATGAACATCGGCCTGCTGGGTAAAGGTAATGCCAGCCTGCCGGAAGCTTTGGAAGCCCAGCTGGAAGCAGGCGCCATGGGCCTCAAGCTTCACGAAGACTGGGGCACGACGCCCGCCTCGATTGATACCTGCCTGAGCGTGGCCGAGCGTTATGACGTGCAGATAGCCATTCACACCGACACGCTTAACGAATCGGGCTTTGTGGAAGACACTTTGGCGGCGTTTAAAGAGCGCGGCATTCACACCTACCACACTGAAGGCGCGGGCGGCGGGCACGCGCCGGATATCCTCACTGCGTGTTCCAAAGAGTACGTGCTGCCGTCATCCACTAACCCCACGCGGCCCTACACGGTGAATACTATTGATGAGCATCTGGATATGCTCATGGTCTGCCACCACTTGGACCCCAACATTCCCGAAGACGTGGCATTTGCCGACTCACGCATTCGCCGTGAAACGATTGCCGCCGAAGATATCCTGCACGATTTGGGCGTGATCTCGATGATCGCCTCCGACTCTCAGGCAATGGGACGGGTAGGCGAAGTGGTCTGCCGCACTTGGCAAACCGCGCACAAGATGAAAGTACAGCGTGGCTTGCTACCTGAAGACGAAGCCTTGGGTGCCGATAACCTGCGTGCCAAGCGCTATATCGCCAAATACACCATCAACCCGGCAATTACTCACGGTATCGCTCATGAGGTGGGCTCTATTGAAGTGGGTAAACTGGCGGATTTAGTGCTCTGGAAGCCGGCGTTTTTCGGTGTGAAGCCCTCGTTGATATTGAAAGGCGGGATGATTGCTGCTGCCCCCATGGGCGATCCCAACGCCTCAATCCCCACGCCCCAGCCGGTGCATTATCGGCGCATGTTCGGCGCTTTTGGCCGCGCGGCCAGCCAAACTCGGCTCAATTTTGTCAGCCAGGCGGCGATTGATGCAGGCCTCAAGGAGCGCTTGGGACTTCAGAGTGCGCTTGCCGCGTGCAAGAACGTCCGTGGGGTGCGCAAGAAGGATATGAAGCTCAACGACGCCTGCCCCGAGCTGACCGTGGACCCGCAGACCTATGAAGTGCGCTGCGACGGCGAGCTTTTGACCTGCGAGCCCGCCACCGAGCTGCCGCTGGCCCAGCGCTATCACCTGTTTTAGATGCAACCCCGGCAGTGCTGCGCACTGCATCGCTAGCTGAAGCTACTCCTACAGGGGGTGTGTGAGCTACTCCGGCGGGGGGTGCATGCACTTTAACCGGTAGGAGCTGAGTTCACTCGGCGATGGCGGCGTAGCCGCCCTTGGGTGGCGGGGCGCGGTGCATGGTGTTAGCCACCAACCCCGGCAGCGCTGCGCACTGCATCGCTAGCTGAAGCTGCTCCTACAGGGGATGCATGCACTTTAACCGGTAGGAGCTGAGTTCACTCGGCGATGGCGGCGCAGCCGCCCTTGGGTGGCGGGGCGCGGTGCATGGTGTTAGCCACCAACCCCGGCAGTGCTGCGCACTGCGTCGCTAGCTGAAGCTACTCCTACAGGGGGGGGGGCGTGAGCTACTCCGGCGGGGGATGCATGCACTTTAACTGGTAGGAGCTGAGTTCACTCGGCGATGGCGGCGCAGCCGCCCTTCGGTGGCGGAGCGCGGTGCATGGTGTTAGCCACCAACCCCGGCAGCGCTGCGCACGGCATCGCTAGCTGAAGCTGCTCCTACAGGGGGTGCAAGAGCTACTCCTACAGGGGGTGTGTGAGCTGCTCCTGCGGGGGCGTAGGCTCATTGCAAAGGCTCAACTCATTGGTCGATCAAGAGGTTAATTATGCTGAAACTGATAGAACGTTTAGGCCCGGTGGATGAAAGCGCAGCCAGCGATACGCTTACGTTACCCTTTGAACTTCGCACCCGCGGGCGCCTAAAAGCGGAAAGCGACAATGGCCAGGCGCTGGGGCTGTTTTTGGATCGTGGCCCGGTACTGCGAAGTGGCGAAGGCTTAAAAGCGGAAAGCGGCGAAGTTATTCGCGTGTGCGCTGCTATTGAGCCGGTGGTGACCGCACGAATAAGGAATGGCTTACCCTTGGCGCGGCTTGCCTACCATTTGGGCAACCGCCATGTGCAGCTGGCGCTGGGTGAAGACGAGCGCGGCGGTTGGGTACGCTTCCCACCTGATCACGTATTGGAGGAACTGGCTGTGTTGCTGGGCGCGACGCTTGAACACCACGAAGCCACGTTTGATCCAGAGCCGGGCGCCTATAATCAGATAGGCGGACATGGCCACTCGCATTCTCATGCTCACGATCACGACCATCCGCACGAGCATCATCATGCTCACTGAGCAGGCTGCAACGGGAGACTTGGCGCTGTTGGGCTTGTTGCAGCTGGTTAGTCCGGCGCTGCCCATTGGTGCCTTCGCATTCTCTCAAGGGCTTGAGAGTGCCTTTGAACTTGGCTGGGTAAATGACGAGTCCAGCCTGGCGGAGTGGCTCACTGGCGTACTGGAAGATGGCCTGACGCTTTGTGAGTTGCCGCTGATTGCCCGCTTGTACCATGCTTTTGAGCACGCCGACCGGGATGCGATAGCTCAGTGGGATGAATGGCTGGCCGCTACGCGAGAAACCGCTGAGCTGTCTGCTGAAGATAGCCGCCTGGGCGCTTCATTAAAGCGCTTGCTGGGAAGTCTTGAGCTATTGCCAAATGGCTTACTACCGCCCCATGCAGGCTATGTCACGCTCTTTGCCTTTACCGCGCACATGCGGCGCGTGCCTTGCCGCCAGGCGTTACTTGGATTTGGCTGGGCGTGGCTTGAAAACCAGCTGGCAGTTGCCTGTAAGGCCCTGCCTTTGGGCCATACCGCTGCTCAGCGGATAACAGAGCAGCTGCGACCAGCACTGGTTAGCGCTGTTGATAAAGCGTTACTGCTTGAAGATAACGCGCTTGGCCCCGTATTACCTGGGCTTGCGTTGGCCAGTGCCCTGCATGAAACCCAATATTCACGACTGTTTAGAAGCTAGGAGATACTTACCATGACTCACTGTTTACGTATTGGTGTAGGCGGCCCCGTCGGCTCCGGGAAAACGGCGCTACTCAAGCAACTCTGCCTGGCGCTGCGCGACTATTACGATATTGCTGTGGTGACCAACGATATCTACACCCGCGAAGATGCTGACTTTTTGCTTAAGCATGACGCCTTGGCCGCTGATCGCATTCTGGGCGTCGAAACCGGGGGGTGTCCGCATACGGCGATTCGTGAAGACGCCTCGATGAACCTGGCGGCTATCGATGAATTACAGGCGCGCCATCCTAAGCTTGAGCTGGTATTGGTAGAGTCTGGGGGAGATAACCTTTCTGCGACGTTTAGTCCCGAGCTTTCTGACCTCACGCTTTATGTGATTGATGTCTCGGCGGGAGACAAAATTCCGCGTAAGGGTGGGCCGGGGATTACCAAGTCGGATCTACTAATTATCAACAAGATCGATATCGCCGAGCAGGTGCACGCGTCGTTAGAGGTAATGGAGCGTGATTCAAAGAAAATGCGCGGCGAGCGGCCCTTTGTATTTACCAACCTTTACGATGGCGTAGGGCTTGAAGAGATTGTTCGCTTTATTCTTGATAAAGGAATGCTGGATGAGCGGCGCCCTCAGGCAGCGCTGGCGTAGTGGTTGAAACGCTGTCTTTGAACGTTCGCTGTTGAAAATCCGCTGCGGGACAGCCGCTATTGAGACATGGCTGCCAAAGTAACGTGACGTTAAAAAGTAAAATGCAGTGCAATAAAAAGCTGCCATGACCAGGCGGTACAAGGTCATGGCAGCTAAACTGTAGGTCGGCATCTTTGCCAAAAACGGGCCATCCTTGGCCACCACATCCACACAGTGCACCTTATGCTCGGTAAACACCTTAACTTGGGTTATGGAAACAGGTTTATATTCTAAAATAGCAACTAGTAGACTCGAAATGTCCGATTTTTAACGGAAATAATGATTTTTATTAACTTTTGCTAAAACCATTGAGCTTCTCGTGTAAGTCGCTGTGGCAAGACTAAAAGCTAATGTTATTGAGCTTTTATTGTGATGTGCTAACGAGAGACTTGCTGTTCTGATAGCCGGGTAGCCAGCAGTGTTGCAGCGCGGCGTGCCAAGGGGGAAAACTCCACGCTCTCAAGTGCCAGGCTGGCAACAAGGCGCTGCTTCATTGAGCGTGCCCAAAAGGTTTCCAGGTGACGGCAGATAGCCGCTGCTGCTGCCTCTTCATCACGGCCGTTGCCCAGGTTGGTAGCGATTTGGTTTGTCATACGGACTAAATTGGCATCGTTGTTGTTTGACATAGGGTCTCTCCTCAACGCGGTAAAGGGCTCAGTCCTTTGCAGAGACAGGGCGGTGATAGATTAAATGACGGCCTGGGCGTGCAAAACCTGCTAACAGAAGGCCTGCTGCCTGCGCCTGTTGAACGGCCAGGGCGGTGGCTGCCGACACGGCAACCAGCGCGCCGATGCCAACGCTTGCACACTTGTGTACCATTTCATAGCTGGCTCGGCTGGAGACCATCACAAAGCCTTGCTGGAGCGGCACGTTATCATGCGCCAGCGAGCCAATCAGTTTGTCCAGCGCATTATGACGACCCACGTCTTCGCGCAGCCTTTGAATACGCCCCTGCAGATCACACCAGGCGGCGCCATGCACCGCCCCGGTGGCTTCCTTTAGTGGCTGATGGTCGTCCAGCTCGCGAAGCGCGAGTTGAATGGCCGTATCGTCAAGGTGTGGCGCACTCACCTCAGGGATGGGCCGAATAGCCTGCTCCAAAGCTTCTGTGCCACACAGCCCGCAGCCGGTGCGTCCGGTTGTGCTACGGCGGCGCTGCTTAAGTTCGGCCAGCCGCTGGCTGGCAATGCTTAGGTGAACCGCCAGGCCTTGAGCCTCTTCATGAAGCTCAAGGTCGTAGCACTCGTGAGAGTGGGCCAGGATGCCTTCAGAAAGACTGAACCCCAGGGCCAGATCTTCAAGATGCGAAGGACTTGCCATCATGACCGCATGGGAAATGCCGTTGTAGACCATCGCTACCGGCACTTCTAGCGCTAGCGCGTCCTCCTGCACAGTAGCGCGCCAATTGGCCGCGCTACTGTGGACTTCAACCGACTGGCGCGCCAAGGCGTCAGCCGGTTGCGCGGGTGCGTCGCGTTCACGCACTGCACTCATGACGCCTCCTGCTGCGCCTTGGCCAAGTGGCCACGCTGGGCCTTGTCAAAGGAGGAGAAACGCTGCTGCCAAGCGGAGGGCTGGCTGACTTTTTCTACTTGCACGGCGGTAACCTTGTATTCGGGGCAGTTGGTGGCCCAGTCCGAATTATCGGTAGTAATCACGTTGGCGCCACTACCGGGATGATGGAACGTAGTGTAGACCACCCCCGGCTGCATTCGCTCGCTCAGCCGCGCACGGAGCACCGTATGGCCTGATCGGCTGGTAATGCCGAGCCAGTCGCCGTCGCGCACGCCACGTAGCTCGGCGTCGCTTGGGTGCAACTCTAATATGTCCTCATCGTGCCAGTGTTGGTTGTCGGTGCGACGGGTTTGGGCACCCACGTTGTATTGGCTAAGAATCCGCCCGGTGGTGAGCAGCAGTGGGAAGCGGCGGGTGGCGCGCTCCTCGGTGGGCACGTATTCGGTAATCGCAAAGCGCCCGAGGCCAATGGGGAAGTTGATTTCGTGCATGGTCGGCATTCCCTCAGGATACTCGGCATTACACGGCCACTGTAGGCTGCCATAGACTTCCAGCTTTTCGTAGCTCACCCCGGCAAAGCTCGGCGTTAGTTGAGCGATCTCGTCCATGATTTCAGAAGGATGCGCGTAGCGCATCGGGTAGCCCAGCGCGTTGGCCAGGTCCTGGGTGATTTCCCAATCCTGCTTACCGGCTAGCGGTGGCATGACCTTGCGTACTCGGTTGATACGTCGTTCGGCGTTGGTGAAGGTGCCGTTCTTCTCCAAAAAGCTGGAACCCGGTAGAAGTACATGGGCGAATTTGGCCGTCTCGTTCAAGAAGATATCCTGAACAATCAGGCAGTCCAGCGAACGCAGCGCAGCCTCAACGTGCTGCGTGTTGGGGTCAGACTGGGCGATATCTTCGCCCTGCACGTAAAGCGCCTTGAAAGTTCCTTCGATGGCGGCATCGAACATGTTGGGAATGCGCAGCCCCGGTTCATCGTCGAGCTTGACGCCCCAGACGCTTTCAAAGCGGCCACGGGCAATCGGGTCGGCCACGTGCTGGTAGCCCGGCAGCTCATGCGGGAAGGAGCCCATATCGCAGGAGCCTTGCACGTTATTCTGGCCGCGCAGCGGGTTCACGCCCACGCCTTCACGGCCAATATTGCCGGTGGCCAGGGCCAGGTTGGCAATTCCCATCACCATAGTGGAGCCTTGGCTGTGCTCGGTCACGCCCAAGCCGTAGTAAATGGCGCCGTTGCCAGCAGTGGCGTAAGTGCGCGCTGCCTGTCGCACAGCCTCGGCGGGCACGCTGGTAATCGCTTCGCTGGCTTCCGGAGAGTGGCGCGGGTCGGCGATAAACGTGCGCCAGCTTTGGTACGCTTCGGTGTCGCAGCGGCTAGCCACGAACGCCTTGTCTTCAAGACCTTCAGTGACCACCACATGCCCAAGCGCGTTGATCAGCGCGACGTTGGTACCAGGGCGCAGCGGCAAATGCTGGGCGTCGCTCAGGTGAGGCGTTTTGAGCAGATCGATAGAGCGTGGGTCAGCGACGATTAGCTTCGCGCCCTGTCGCAGGCGCTTGCGCATCAACGAGCCAAATACCGGGTGGGCATCGGTGGGGTTGGCGCCAATCACGATAATCGCGTCGGCTTTCATTACCGAGTCAAAGGTCTGGGTGCCGGCAGATTCGCCCAGCGTGGTTTTCAGGCCGTAGCCGGTGGGCGAGTGGCAGACCCGTGCACAGGTGTCGGTATTATTATTGCCAAACGCTGCGCGAATCAGCTTCTGCACCAGGTAGGTCTCTTCGTTGGTGCAGCGCGATGAGGTGATACCACCAATGCTCTCGCGGCCATGCTCGGCCTGAATCGCTTTTAGGCGATTAGCGGCAAACCCAATGGCTTCTTCCCAGCTGGCCTCGCGCCAGGGCTGGTCGATGCTGTCGCGGATCATCGGCGTGGTCAGGCGGTCGGGGTGAGAGGAGTAGCCGAACGCAAAGCGCCCCTTCACACACGAGTGGCCGTGGTTAGCGTCGCCGCCCTTGTAGGGCACCATGCGCACCAGCTTGTCACCTTTCATTTGCGCTTCAAACGAGCAGCCCACACCACAATAGGCGCAGGTCGTGACTACGCTGCGGTCCGGCACGCCGTGATCAATGACGCTGTTTTCCATCAGCGTGGCGGTCGGGCAGGCCTGTACACAGGCGCCACACGAAACGCAGTCTGAATCCATAAACGCTTCGTCTTGCCCCGCGGCCACTTTGGAATCAAACCCGCGACCGTCGATGGTCAAGGCGAAGGTGCCCTGCACTTCCTCGCAGGCGCGCACGCAGCGGGAGCAGACGATGCACTTGCTGGGGTCGAAGCTGAAGTAGGGGTTGGAGGTATCTTTGGTGGCCTGAAGATGGTTCTCACCGTCAAACCCATAGCGTACTTCGCGAAGACCAACGCTGCCCGCCATGTCTTGTAGCTCGCAGTCGCCATTGGCCGGGCAGGTCAAACAGTCCAGCGGATGGTCGGAGATGTACAGCTCCATCACGTTGCGGCGCAGTTTGGCGAGTCGCTCGTTCTGGGTGGTCACCTGCATGCCTTCCACCACGGGGGTGGTGCAGGAGGCTGGCAGCCCACGGCGGCCCTCTACCTGTACGGCGCATAACCGGCAAGAGCCGAACGGCTCCAGGCTGTCGGTGGCACATAATTTGGGAATATTGATATCGGCCAGCGCCGCTGCACGCAGTACCGAAGTGCCTTCCGGCACCGTGATGGTAATACCATCAATTTCCAGGTTCACCAGCGCCGTACCCGTTGGGAAAGGCGTGCCCAGGTCTTTATCGTGGGCGGCGCTTCTGGCGTACTGTTTGGGGTCAAAGTGTCCGATCATGATCTGTCTCCGTTCGCGGCCCGCTGAAAATCGTCAGGGAAGTGGTTCAGGGCGCTTTGCACTGGGAAGGGGGTCATGCCCCCCATGGCACAGAGCGAACCATCCACCATCGTTTCGCAGAGGTCATGGAGCAG
Source organism: Halomonas sp. AOP7-E1-9 (assembly GCF_052376035.1). Taxonomy (NCBI): domain Bacteria; kingdom Pseudomonadati; phylum Pseudomonadota; class Gammaproteobacteria; order Oceanospirillales; family Halomonadaceae; genus Halomonas; species Halomonas sp. AOP7-E1-9. The sequence continues at coordinate 19,972 of NZ_JBQSVC010000009.1, read as the reverse complement.
GGCGAGGTTGGCCTCGCGGTTTTGGTCGGCGCGGATACGATCAATCACTTCCACGCCACGGGTTGAGCCGATACGGCATGGCGTACACTTGCCGCAGGACTCCACCTTGCAGAATTCCATCGAGAAGCGCGCTTGTTCGGCCATATCCACGCTCTCATCAAACATCACCACACCGCCGTGACCCAGCACCGCGCTCTCGGCGGCAAAGGCTTCGTAGTCCAGCGGTAAGTCCCATTGGGATTCCGGCAGGTAGGCGCCCAGCGGGCCTCCCACCTGCACGGCACGCAGCGGTTTGTCGCTTAACGTGCCGCCACCGAACTCCTCCATCAGGGTGCGCAGCGTGGTGCCGAAGGCAAGTTCCACCAATCCGCCGCGCTGAACATTACCCGCCAGCTGAAGTGCCAAGGTGCCCCGCGAGCGGCCCATGCCATGCGAGGCGTAAGCCTCAGCGCCTTCAGCGAGGATAAACGGCACGGCGGCCAGCGAGAGCACGTTGTTAACCACGGTAGGAAGGCCGAATAGTCCTTCAATAGCGGGCAGCGGTGGTTTGAAGCGTACCAGGCCGCGCTTGCCTTCCAGACTTTCGAGCAACGAGGTTTCTTCACCGCAAATGTATGCCCCAGCGCCCAAGCGCACTTCCAAATGAAAAACGCGGCCACTGCCACACAGGTTCTCACCCAGATAACCGGCCTGTTCGGCATGGGCGATGGCCTCGTCAAGAATCTCCTTGGCCAGCGGGTATTCTGAACGCAGGTAGATGTAGCCTTGGGTTGCGCCTACTGCAAGCCCGGCAATCGTCATGCCTTCAATCAGCAGGTAGGGGTCGCACTCCATCACCAACCGGTCGGCGAAGGTGCCGGAGTCGCCTTCATCAGCGTTGCAGACGATATATTTTTGATCGGCCGGTGTATCCAGCACCGTCTGCCACTTGATGCCCGTAGGAAACGCCGCCCCACCGCGCCCGCGCAGCCCAGAGGCTTTTACTTCCTCAACAATGTCCTGTGGCGCGCTTTGCAGCGCTGCCTCCAGGCCGCGAAACCCACTATGCGACCGGTAATCTTCAATCGAGAGTGGGTCGGTAATGCCGATGCGGGCGAATGTCAGGCGCTGCTGGCGAGCGAGGTAATCGATCTCTTCGGTTGGCCCCAGGGCCAATGAATGGGTGACGCTGCCCTGCAGCATGCCGCTGTCCAGCAGCGCGGGGATATCGGCAAGTGCCACCGGGCCATAGGCAAAGCGGCCGGTGGGTGTTTCCACCTCAACCAGCGGCTCAAGCCAGGCCAGCCCGCGTGAGCCGTTGCGCACCAGCGTAATGGATTCACCACGGGCAGCGGCTTCTCGTGCCAGCCGGTTGGCGATGGCATCGGCGCCCAGCGCCAGCGCGGTGGTATCTCGGGGTACGAAAACACGAATGCTCATGCGATTACCTCCAGCGGCCTGGTTTGCAGCTCATCCAATAATGCATCGAAAGCTTCAGGCGTTACCCGACCGCGCACGCCATTATCCACGCGAACGGAGGGGCCACAGGCGCAGTTGCCCAGACAGTAAACGGCCTCAAGGGTGATGTCGCGGTCGCTGGTGGTCTGGTGGTAATCAATGCCCAGGCGCGCTTTGGCATGAGCCTCAAGCTGGCGCGCGCCGACGGCCTGGCATGCCTCGGCGCGACAGATCTGCACCACGTGGCGACCCGGCGGTGCGGTCCGAAAGTGGTGATAAAAGCTAATGACCCCGTGTACTTCAGCGCTGGTCAGCTGTAATGACTCGGCGATGAGAGGCACGGCATCCGGAGGAATAAAGCCGAAGCGGTCCTGGAGGGCATGAAGAATCGGCAGCAACGCGCCTGGTTTGTGGCGTAGCGCATTGATCTCGGCCTGAATCGACTGCGACGACCATTCTCGAGACTCATTCATCATGTCTCTCCTGGTGCTGATTTATTATTTAGTAAACATGCACAGCTCTGCCTATTTTAAGCGATGTATTAAAAAGAGCGTGCACCACGGTCAGTGCAACGCTAGCATCAACGCTATAAGTACAAAATATGAAAGATTATACCTATGAAAAAAGCCATGCAAAAAATTAGCGTTATCCCCTCTTGGTGCTTTCGTGATGAGGCGGGGAATCAACTTGATATACACCTACTTCGCTTGCTTGAAGCGGTCTATCGACGGGGAAAGCTCACGCTCGCCGCAAGCGATGTCGGCATCTCGTATCGCCACGCTTGGAACCTTTTGCGCCAGGGTGGGGAGTTCTTTGGCGTACCGCTGGTGGAGATGCAGCGTGGGCGCGGCGCACGGCTTTCACTGCTAGGTGAAAAGTTGCTATGGGCCGAGCAGCGTGCGATTGCCCGCCTGGGGCCGCAGCTGGAAAGCCTGGGGTCTGAACTGAACCTGGCGATTCAACAGCAGCAGCAAGGGGCGCTATCGGTGTTGCGGCTGCACGCCAGCCATGGTTTTGCTGTCGAGCTACTTCCCAAATACCTGCACGAAACACCCCTGGACTTACAGTACTGCAGCCCGCAAGAGTCGTTGACGGCTCTTCACCGGGGCAGTTGCGATGTGGCGGGTTTTCATCTGCCGCGTGGCAAGGTCGGCGAGCGCGTACGCGATACCTACCAGGCGCTTTTAAAGCCGCGTCAGCACCGAGTGATTGGCTTTATCGCCAGGACTCAGGGGCTGATGGTGGCGCCGGGTAATCCGCTTGGTATCACGGGAGTCGCATCGCTGGCGGATAAGTCCGTGCGGTTCGTCAACCGCCAGGCCTCGTCAGGCACGCGCTCGCTGCTGGACTGCCTGTTAAAAGAGGCGGCGGTTTCCAGCAAAAAGATTCGTGGGTTTGAAATAGAGGAGTTTACCCACTCTGCGGTAGCTGCTTACGTCGCCGCCGGCATGGCTGATTGCGGATTTGGTGTCGAGGCTGCCGCTCAAAAGTTTGGGCTTGATTTTTTACCGCTGGCTATCGAAGACTATCTTTTGGCCTGCCATCACCGTTCGTTAGAAGAACCACGGCTATGTGCCTTTCTGAAGGCATTGCAGGGTGAGCCCTTTCAGGAAGCGGTCAAGCGCCTGCCGGGTTATAGCCCAAGCCAGTGTGGTGAGGTGATGCGGCCCGAGGATGTACTCGCGGCAAAAAAATGAGTGCTCTGTTAAACACCAGGAGACAGAAAAGCAGAACTTAGCTTATCCAGCGATCAATAACCCAAACCTATAGTCCCTGCATAATAAGCTCAACAGCCCGCCCTCAACGCAAGAGCGGGCCGTTTGCTCACCCTGGAGCGTTGGATGGAGGAACGTTTAGTAGCTGGTAATCCATAAAATGATGCCAAACCAGATGGGATCAAACCCCAGGCTTGTGATCATGGGAAACGTAATAGGCAGCGTCATTAGCAGTAGTGTTATGCCATCAAAGAAGCAACCCGGTACGATATAAATGATAACAATCATCAGCTGCCAATCGCGGCAAACATGATAGAAGCATGTTTAAAGCACCCTTGTTGATGCTTCATGCACGGTTTTATATTCATGAACGGCGGTGTGCGACCATAGGATAGCTAACAATTCCTCGCACACTTATCCCGGCCAGCAGTGATGCGATGCCGATTTATTACCTTTCAGGTTATGTTGGTATCTTGAAAACGCCCCGTTTTGCACCGTCGTCGTGGTCAGGTTGAGGGAATATATGAAAGATAAGTTTTGTAGCTTGTTGAAAAATAAAAATATGGCCTATTTACCACCAGAACAAACGCTGGCAGTGCCCGCAAAAGTGAAAACAGTCGTTTTTTTGTTGATGGAAAATTTTTCCATGATGGTATTTACAGGTGCTGTTGATGCGTTGGTAACAACGAATTTGATGAACGCAACGACCACTTACAACATAAGGGTTGTCGGTAATGGCAGCGCCGCTGTGCAATCAGACTTGGGGATTGAAATTAACGCTGATGCATCTCTTGCGGATTTTGATCTTTCCAACGAAAAAGTAGATGTATTGATAGTGTGTGGTGGCTTGAGAGTTAAAGCGCAGTCCTCAGCGCTTGTGCGTAATAAGCTAAGAAAGGCAGATAGTCACGGCGTTGTATTGGGTGGTTTATGGAATGGCGCCTACTTTCTTGCAGACGCAGGTCTGTTGAGTGGCTATCAGTGCGCGTACCATCCTGACGGACGCGCCATGATGGCTGAGGAGTTTCAAGACGTTACTATCTCTGCTCGAAGCTACGTTGTGGATAGAAAGAGATTAAGCTGCGCGGGCGCGAGCAGCTCCCTAAGTCTCATGCTAGAAGTTGTTAGAGCCGATTGTGGTGACCAGGTAGCCAGTGCGGTTGAGGAAATGCTCGGCTGTGACAAGGAAATAGAACTGCCAGACATTTCAACGATTAACGTTGATCAAAACCATACGTTACCAGAAACACTTAAAACAGCCCTTCAGTTGATGAAAAACAATATTGAAGAGCCGTTATCTATTGTTGAAATAGCCAATTGGGTGGGTATTTCACGGCGCCAGCTAGAGCGATTGTTCTGTCACTATATTGTCGCTAGCCCTTCTCGGTATTACATGGAGTTGCGTTTAACACGGGCGCGGCAGCTATTGCAGCAAACAAATAAACCGATAGCAGAGGTGACCGTAGCAACAGGGTTTGTGAGTGTTTCGCACTTTAGAAACTGCTTTTATCAACTGTTTGGCGTGTCCCCTGGCCAGTTTAGAAAGTCGTTTCAAAAGGGTGGCCGTTTCCTGTGACCTTGTGCATGAATGGCGGCGTACTGATAAATACGGGGTTCAAAGGGAACCGGGCAGGCTCCCTTGAAGAGCATATCTGGACGATATTAAGTTCCCGACCACCCCATGAATATGGGGACATAGACCACTAGCAGCAGTACGCCGATTAGCCCCAGCAGATAAGGCACGATGGCGCGTGTAATACGCTCAAGCGGTAGCTGTGTCACTGAAGATGCAACGTACAGGTTGATCGCCACGGGTGGTGTGATCATGCCTATCGAGAGCCCTACCACAATAATCAGACCGAAGTGGATCGGATCGATCCCCAACTGCAGCACCAGCGGTAGCAGTACCGGCGTTAAGATAATCAGCGCGCTTGCCGTTTCGATAAACACACCGGTCAGCAGGATGACGGCGACCACCAGCAGCATGATAATCAGCGGGTTGGTGGAGAGCGACAACACCGATTGCGCGATAGCACCAGGCACCTGCCAGCTAGACAGCGTCCAGCTCAGCACCGCCGACATGGCAATCACTAGCATGATCACTGCAGTGGTGATGGCTGAGCGGATCAGCAGCCGATACACCTGGGGCAGGGTTAGATCACGATAGATGAATAGCGACACCAGCAGCGCATAGTTGACGGCTACCACTGCCGCCTCGGAAGGCGTGAAAATGCCTGAAAAGATGCCGCCCAGAATAATCACCGGCGTCATCAGCCCCCAGCTAGCGGCTTTCAACGTACGCCAGATAGTGGCCAGAGATAGCGGCGTGCCCTTGGGGTACTGGCGTTTATAGGCTTGGGTGATAGCAATGGCCATCAGCCCCAAGCCCATGGCCAAACCGGGCAAAAAGCCGCTTAAAAACAGCTTGGATACCGACTGCTGGGCAATCACCGCGTAGATGATCATGGGCACCGAGGGCGGAATGACCACGCCGATCGTGCCACTGGCGGCAATCAGGCTGGCCGCCGAGGCGGGGTCGTAGCCCTTTCGCTTAAGCTCCGGCACCAGGCTTGAACCGACCGCCGCCGTAGTGGCCGCCCCCGAACCCGAAATAGCGGCAAAGAACATGCCCGCCATGACCGATACGACCGAAAGCCCGCCGCGCATAAAGCCCACCAGCGAATCGGCAAAACTCACCAACCGCTCGCTCACCTTGCCCTGGGCCATTAAGTCACCGGCCAGAATGAACATGGGAATCGCCACCAGCGCGAAGGAGTTGATGCCCTGGAACATCTGCTGGGTCACCACCATCAGCGGCACGCCCGACTGATACAGGGCATACAGGGTGCTGGCACCAATCGCAAAGGCAATCGGCACGCCCATCAGCATAAACAGGAAAAACAGGCCAAATAGCAGCATGGTCATGGTGTCTGTTCTCCCGTGGGCTGCGAGGGTTTGCCTTCAAGCACCAGTTCAAGCAGATCGACCAACGCATACCAGGCCATGATGGCCGCACTGATCGGCATCACGGCATACACGTACGACATCGGCACGCGCAGCGAGGCGGATTTCTGAAAGCTCTGTACCTGCATGTAGCGATAGCCGATCACTACCAGCGTGATCATAAAAGCGATAACCGCCATCACAGCCAGTATTCGCGCTATTTGGCGTAAACGAGCCGGAAGCGCGTCGACGGCAAAGGTAACGGCGATATGATGGCCGCGCTGAAAAGCTAGTGTACTGGCTAGAAAGGTAATCCAGATGAGCAGAAAACGGGCGACCTCTTCGGTCCAGCCAAAGGCGGTGAAAAACACTCGAGAGACAATTTGCAGCGTAATCACGCCGATCAAGGCCGCCATGCCCGCAAAGACCACTGGCTGGAGGACCGTATCCAGGCCGCGCTCTATGCCTCTTAATAGTGACAATAAAGGTTGAGAGAAAGTGGCCACGTTACTGCAGTGCCTCCTGGATGCGAGGAAGGTGGTTACTGAACTGTTCGCCAAGTAGCTCTTGAGGGTGCGCCGCCGCACTTGGGTAGCTGTCGTCGCTATTCATTACGTGGGCAATCGCCAGTGTAGCGCGTTTAAGTAAATGGCGGGGCGTGCGGGAAGAGGGGGCGTTATCCACGTTATCTCCTTGGAATGATCTGTTTTTTTATAGTGTAAGAGGGGGTGTGTCCTTAATCAGCGCGTCATCTATACCATATTGGTTTTAGCGAACAAATAACTGATTGTAATCCCGCCATTCGTCGTGGAGCCTGCCGGAAAACCACGCTGGCAATAAAAAACGTTTTAGATCGTAGCCTTGAGCAAATACACGGTTGGCGATAGCCTCTCTGCCTACGCATAAATACATAGCCAGGCTTCACGCCGCGCACCGACCGGCCCTGACAGGAACAGAGAATGGACACGCTGATTAATAGTCTTACCGACATCGTAGGAAAAACAGGCGTACTGCTGGGTGATGACGTTGCCCAGCGCAGTGTCGACTGGTTCACCAAAGCGCCTTGTCAGGCAAAAGCAATTATTCGACCGCAATCCACTGAACAGCTCAGCCAGGTCATGACGCTTTGTTATGAGGCCAATCAGCCAGTGGTCACCCACGGTGGTTTGACCGGTGTCGTGCATGGCGCCGTTGCCAGCCCTGACGAACTCGTTGTGTCGCTGGAGCTAATGAACCAGATCGAACATATCGATGCCGTGGGTTCCACGATGCAGGTACAGGCGGGCGTGACGCTTCAGCACGTTCAGGAAGCCGCCCAAGAGATCGACATGCAGTTTGCGCTGGACCTGGGCGCGCGCGGTTCCTGCACCATTGGCGGTAACATCGCCACTAACGCGGGCGGCATTCGGGTGATTCGCTACGGCATGATGCGCCAGCAGGTGTTGGGGCTGGAAGTGGTTCTCAGCGATGGCACCGTGGTCAGTTCCATGAACACTATGCTGAAAAACAACGCCGGTTATGATTTAAAGCAGATGTTTATTGGTAGCGAAGGCACCCTGGGGATTGTTACCCGGGCCGTGCTGCGCCTGCATCCGAATATGCCCAGCGAGCAGACCGCGTTCGTCGCGGTGCCCTCGTTCGACGCGCTGACATCGCTGTTAAACATGGCCTCCAAAGAGCTTGCCAACAGCCTGAGTGCCTTCGAAGCGCTATGGAACAATCACTACGCGTTGATGACTTCCGCGACGACCAAACACGCCGCATTGCTGGCCAACGACTCGCCGTTCTACGCCATTATTGAAACGCTTGGCTCGGACGATGAGAAAGATGCCGAAGCGTTTGCAAACGTACTGGAAAAAGCCCTCGAAGCAGAGCTGATCACGGATGCCGTGCTGGCCAGCTCCAGCAGCCAGCGCGAAGGTATCTGGGCCGTGCGCGAGGATATCGAAACCCTGGTGCACGCGCTTGACCCGATGTTCTCCTACGACGTTAGCCTGCCGATCACCCACATGGATGAGTACGTAACGGCGCTAGAAGGCAAGCTGAAGGTGCAATGGCCAGAAACCTGCGAGCTGGTCGTGTTTGGCCACTTGGGCGATGGCAACCTGCACATCATCGTCACGGTGCGTGACGCCAGCCAGGATGCCCGGCGTCAGGTCGAAGAGTTGGTGTACGGCTCGCTGGTGAAATACAACGGCTCGATCTCCGCTGAACACGGGGTGGGCCTGGAAAAGCGCGACTACCTGACACTTTCACGCTCACCAGAAGAGATCGCCCTGATGAAGCGCCTGAAACAGGCAATGGACCCTAAAGGACTGCTTAACCCCGGAAAAATTCTGGCCTGAGCACTTGGTGAGTCATCGCATGCAGCCAACAGGCCACCGTGAGGTGGCCTGTTGGGTTAATCAGTAATCAATTGGTGAGGCGTGGCTTACTCCGCCAGTGCTTCTTGAATGCGTGGCAGGTAGTCACCAAACTGCTGGCCGTACTTCTCGTACACCGGCACCACCGCGGCTTGGAAGGCCTCAATATCAGGCGAGTCATTAATCTCCATACCGGCTTCCTGCAGAGCGGCTAGCTGTTCGGCTTCCATATCGGCATTAACCTGGCGTTCGTACTCAGCGGCTTCCTGGGCCGCCTCTTCCAAAACGGCCTGTGCTTCTTCCGGCAGTTGGTTCCAGGCCGACATGCCCATCACAAAAATAGCCGGGGCATAGGTATGGCGCGAGAGCGTCATATAGTTCTGCGTTTCGCCCAGCTTAAAGGAGTAGACCACGTTTACCGGGTTTTCCTGACCGTCGATGGTGCCCTGCTGCATCGCCGTGAGTGCTTCGGTCCAGGCCATCGGAATGGCGTTGGCGCCCAGCTCGCGGAAGGTATCGGTGTAAACGGGGTTTTCCATCACACGAATGCGCAGGCCGTCCATATCGGCCGGCGTGTTCACTGCGCGCTCGCTATTGGTCAGGTTGCGAAAGCCGCGTTCGGCGTAGGCCAGGCCTTTCAGGTTAACGTCGGAAAGCTTATCTAAAAGCTCCTGGCCGATTTCGCCGTCCAAAACCCCATAAGCCGCCTCAGGGGACGGGAACAGGAAGGGCAGCTCAAACACTGCCATCTCTTCGACAAAGTTGGCCACCGGACCATTGGTAATCAATCCCATATCCACGGTGCCAATCTGCATGCCTTCCAACAACGTACGCTCATCGCCTAATGAAGCATTGGGGTAGATATCAATGATCACCTTGCCGTCGGTGCGCTCTTCCACCAACTCCTCAAACTTGGTAGCAGCGATATGAAAGCCATCCTGCTCGTTGACCACGTGCGCCAAGCGCAGAGTCACGGGGTCCATATCGTCAAAATTAGCCGCGTAGGCTGAGCTGCAAAGCGCCAAGGAAACAGAGAGTGCCAGCGTATGTTGTGCGAATGTTTTCATTTTTATAGGTTCCGGATGTGTAATAAAGGAAAGTGCCTGCAAAGCATGCATCACACGAAGCAAAACGGTCAATTAAGCGAGCAGTAAAGCCGCCGCGCGGCTAGACACAGCACGCCCGCACAGGTACGATACGCACCCAATGCGCCCGTAGCTCAGTTGGATAGAGTATCGGCCTCCGAAGCCGAGGGTCGCAGGTTCAAATCCTGCCGGGCGCGCCAAACATATCAAGGGCTTACGTTAACGCGTAAGCCCTTTTGTTTTGGCCAGTCAGCAGCTATAACCACGCTAGTAACCACAAACGGCAATCCCAAAGTGTTATGAGTCGGCATTATTTGGTGTTGCGTTTTGTTGCCTTGGCTGTTGCGCTCCCCTTTTTTAAGCTGGGGGAAGCGCGGGAAAGCTAGCACTACGAAACTTTTGTAGTACCCGGTAATAGGGGGATTTGTGAGTAGCTTTAAACTACTCTGTTAATGCCTGTGCAATCGGCTAGGTTCCAAGCCCATTAGCGCTGTGCAATTCTGCATATCGCCGGGAAGGTCAGCGCGACCGTCTGGAAGTGACTTTCCCTGACTTATTAAAACCTGTCTCCGAGACAGAATTAAAAGATGGGAATCCTCCTCTTTTCTCGGTTTCAAACCGACAAACTCCCGCGCTTTTCCTCAGACTGAATAAAAGCCGGAATCCCGGCCTTTAGGCTGGCTATAAGAGGAGGCCTTAAAACCAAGGGGTCGTCCTTCACTACCTCGGTTTCAAATGAAAAAGCCCCAGCGTTAGCCAGGGCTTCGGTTCCTGTTTTACACCTGTATGCAGGCTAGTCGTCTGTGATCTGCACCATGACGACAACGCTTCTAGGGCTTCTCCCCGGACGCGCTTGCATGGCAGCCAAGGCACGGTCTGCTAGATCGTCGTCGCTTTCGTTAGGCTGCCGAAATACCTCGATAGGCTCTCTGGTGGAGTTTTCACGCCATCCCAAGATGGGCGCCGGGTTGCCTTCAGCATCTAATCGGGCAATGCGTATGCAGCTCGGCATATCCTCATCTGGACGCAGGCGGTGCTCGATAGCTTCCAAGCGCTTCATCATTGGGCTAGGCATTGCCACCCCCTTCGAGCACGTCAATAAGCGACTCGGATGGCCTTGGCGAGTCATCCCCGGCAGCTTTTGCACTTAGCTCGTCCATAATCGCGCTGATTTGAGCAACAATGGCGTTGTTATCGGTCTCTATTGTCCGCCGTTCCAAAGCCTCCAATCGGCTGTCTGTGCGCTTCATCGCGTACCCCCTTGAGCATCCATCCCGAAGGCAACGACCACGCCCCGGTGCTGATTGGCAGCGGCGGACGCTCTGGCCTCCAAAGCCTCGTCTGATTCGTCAGCCTCCCTCCATATATCCACGCTGCCGCCTTTGGACATTGGGATGATCTGCCAGCCAGCCAGGCCGTTCTCGGGCGGGTCTATCCAGATAACGGCGCGTGTGGTGGCTTCCTTCTCCAGCGCCTCGATACGTTTAAGCAGGGGCTTCATTACTTCTCTCCTCAAGCTCAGCCAGACGCCGGGCGATTTCGTCCAGCTCCACGACTCTGGTAAGGCTCGCTATTCCATCCAGCAGGGCGCGGCCTTGATCGGGGGGAATCTCCCCCCTTGAGACGGCAACCAGCACTTGCTTTGCTTGATCGGCCAGCGGTGCATCTGGATCAAGCTCAAATATCACGGCGGGGTAAACCGGGCGTTGGGTAGGAACGCAGCGTTCTAATACCAACCGAGCGGCACCCATATCGCCAGCGGCAGCGGCCTCTAGCACCTTGCTGGCTACCTCTTCAGCACTACCCTCTAAGAGCCTGCGTAGCTCATCTGACTTGGCTGGCCGACCATTAGGATTGCCAGACGCCCCTTTGGCGAAGCGTCCCTGCTTATCGCGGCTCATTGTCGCTTTCCCCCTCGGTCTCCTCGCCTTCCTCCTTGGAAACACGATCATGAATACGCTCGGCTGTTTCTGGAGCAATGGCTTTCTCAAGTGATCCTGCGGTTACTGCATCGCCAGCCGCCTTCACTCGGTCATCAAGCTCAACGCCTGCGCTCGCCTCTACCCATGCGTTACTAACTACCTCAGTGGCATCGTGAAGTGCTTGGCGAAGCTCCTCAATTTCTACCGCTTCTTGCGGGTGATTCTGCTCAATGGCTTGTCGTTCCAGTTCGGCGTACTTCTCAACAGGTACGCCCGTTAAATCAGCAGGTAGCCGCAACACGGCATCACGTAACCGTAAGTCTCCTACTTGGCTCAAGGCGGCGGCGCGCTGGCTGGGCGTCATGCTTTGCAGTCGTTGCGCCAAAGCCAGGTCAATCGCTACGGTTGAATGGTCGCCATCACGGTATGGGGTGACAGCTTTAAGGCTGGCAGCTCGTGCGTTTAGCCTGTCTGACTCTATTTGTAACTGGCGGCGCATTCCAGCCAGTTTCGGCAGTGCCTGGGCTGACGTTTTGGCGCTGTCTTCCTTTTTGGCTAGGTCGCTGAGGCGCGGATTGCTGGCAATCATGCCTTGCCGTACCCAAATGCCGTTTAGCTCGTTAGCGGCAGCCTGGGCAATCTGAAAAGCCAAGCCATCGTGGTCGGTTTTCCAAATTCCTAAAATCTTACTGTTGCCGTTATAGGCGGCGTTGATAGTGCGCTTACTCATGGTGTGGTTCCTTTCTTTGGGGTTGGTCGTTGCTTCAAACATGGAGGGGGTCTCCTTTTAGTCGTGTGATAATCAGGTTGGCAGCGCGTCGGCCTGCATTATCTTTGCGGTGTGGCTTCGGCTCTTTGTTAGCAGCCGCCTGCCAGGTTTCCACATAGCGTTCAGCCAGGCGTTGCTGCATTTTTAGGTGAAGCCTTAGAAGGCCAGTCGCCACATGGCGGCGGTCTTCCGGCACCAGGGGGCAGCGTTGGGCGATCCATTCCAGCCAATCGGGTACTTCCTCGCTGTAGGTAGAACCGTCCGCAACTTGCGCAACTTTTGCCCCTTGAATATCCCCTGAAAGTTGCGCTGTTTTTGGGGCTTCGGTTGCGTCGTGGTTGCGTTGCTGGTTGCGCTCTTTTCTCTGCAAGTAGTTGTTTGCAAGCGATTTTAAATCACTGGTTGCGTTAGTGGTTGCGCTGGATGCCTCAAAAGTTGCGCTGCAATCCTGTGAAAGTTGCGGGTTGCGTTGCCTAGGGGGTGCAACGCGCAACTTTGGTTCGCTGGGCATCATTATTTAGCCTCCCGCTTAGGCGCTTTAGGCTTGGTGTATAGCCCTTCACGCTCGGCTTTTTTCGCGTGGCGGTTAACGTTGGATTTGTTAATTTCCAATTCGCGTGCAATCTCGACCTGAGTAAGCCCTTCATTCAGCAAGGCCACGACGCGCTTATAAGTGCTGTCTTGCAGGGATTGGTAAGCCCAAGAAATGCGGCCATCAGGGGCACTCACTAGCTCTATTTCACGGCTTCGAGCATCGTCACCATAGAAGCCCCGGTTCTTTTCAAAATGAAGCTCGAACTTGGCCCCCTGGGTATCCTCCTCTCCTTTGGGGTAGCGTAGGGCTATGACGGTATCGAGCACGTCCTCCCGGCGACTGGTGCCGCGTTGCTGGCCTCCCTTGCCGCTATGGTGAACGAACAGCACAGTTTTGCCCTGGGCACGCATACGCAGCGCCCATTCTTGAACCCCCATCCATGATTCACCTTCGTTTTCTTTTCCGCTTCGGCATAACGTGGCTATGTTATCCACCACAATCAGCTTGGCGGGATCGGTGAAGGGTTCTATTGCAAGCTGCCCTTCCATGCTGGCCAAGTCAGGCATACCGCGCTTCTGTAGGTCAGGCGTGAGGATTTGCAGGTTGTCGGGTGGGGCTTGGTAGGGCGCGCTTTGCACGACACTGACAAAGCGTTCCTGAAGCGCCACAGCGGGCATCTCTCCGTCGATATAAAGCACCGGGATTGGCTCGGGTGCTTCCCATCCAAGAAACTCACCGCCTGAAGCGCTAGCGTAGGCAACACCCATCGCAAACCACGTTTTGCCCAGCCCGCGTGGCGCATAGACCATCGCCAAGCCGCTGGATGGCAGCCAGGGGGCTAATAGCATGGTTCTTTCTGGCAATTCCATGCCAATCAAACCAGCTAAGCTAACGGCGTTCAGGCGCATTTCGTTTACCGTTTCCTGCACGGCTTCAGTCACTTTTCTAAGGTCGGTGGCTGCTGTCATAGCGTTACCCCGCCACCTAGCCGCGCCAGGTCGTTAAAGTCGGTGACGCCCTCTTGAGTCTCTGGCCACACACAGCGGCCCCCAATAACTGAGGCGGCCTCCTTGCCCTTGGTTACGCCAGGGTTGCCCGGTGTGCCGTGGTCGTTATCAGCGCAGACGATAATGGGTTGGCTGGGGTAGCGTTCGCGTAGGCTTTTCGCCACAGGTAGCAGGTTGCCTGCATTCATGGCAGCAGCCACCGCGTAGCCTGTCGCTTCGTGTAGCGTGGCAGCGGTTGCCCATCCTTCAGCGATCAAAAGCGGTTGGTGCGGCTCAATACTCCCCATTGGGGAATAGCAGCCTTTAACCTTGCCGCCTGTCTTGAAGTATTTGGCCCCATCCGCCGCAATGGTCTGCCAGTTAACCAGGCGTTGCCCATCGGTAAGCGGAACTACCAGCAGGCCGCGCATTTGGCGCAGGTTGTGGGGTTTTACTCCCTTGGCGGCTAGGTAGGCATAGGTAGGGCTTGCAGGCGTTAGCAGCGGCCATTCTTGGCGCGTTTGGCTGGCTACCAGGGCATAACCACGTTCACGCTCTGCCTGCCGCTCTAAACGACGCTTCTCAGCCTCCTTTCTGGCCTTCTCGGCTACCTTCGGGTCTGGGGTATCGCTAGCAAATACGTTGTGCTTTTCCCCTGTAGACCAATCGCCATGTACACCAAAATCATGGTGTAGCACGTACCAAAGGCGGTTGTTGCCCTTGCGGCCTTCGGGATGGTCGTGTCGGTGAATCTCGCCATCAGCAATAGGGCTGACACTGAGGCCGTAATAGGCGACAATGCTTTCAGCCAGTTTGTTCTCTATGGCGATCTGTTCGGTAACGACCTTCGATAGCGCCCATGCCCCCCCAAGGCTGGGCGTTTTTATTGCTCCTCGCATACATAGCCCTCCTCTTGCAGCCAGTCGCGGCGCTCCTCAAAGGTGCTGGATAGCAGCCACAGCGTTTCAATCAGTGCCTCACGCTTCAGGCCATCAAGGTCATGGTCATTAAGCAGCATCGCCACGCCTGCAAGGATTTTGGACGCCTGCTCCATTTGGCGCACGTCTCCAGTAAGGGCAGCTTTCAGCAGGTAGGTTTGATCTTGAGGAGTCATAGACCTGTCTCCTTGCTAAACGCCTGGGCTTCGCGCTGCATCTCCTTGAACTCAAGGTGATTGACTAACCCACTGGCAAGCGCCTGCTCGGCTGTTAAGAAGCGGTCTGGATTGGTGAAGTGAAAGCGGATGATCCGGGTACGCAGGTCGCAGTTAATGGCTATGGGCATCATTTGCGCACCTCCTTTTTGAAGGCGTCATCAAGCTGACCAAGCTCTCCATAGCAACTCTCCGCTACTATCTCGATGGCCTCTACCAGCGCGCCATAGTGGTGGTCAGTGAAGATAGGTGCTTCACCTTCGTTGCCATCACGCATCCTGTCGATGTTGATCATGTTGGCGAGGGTGGCCATTAAGCCGATACGGCTTTCAAGGGTGTCGATGTGGTGCTTTGCGTTGCTCATGAGCGCGCCTCCTTGGCAAGCGTCAGGGCAAGCTCAACAATCGGGCGTGATAGTTTTTCCCCACGGTAGGGGGCAAGGATGGCCGTTAGGCGGGCGAGTTGATCACGGGTAACTATCATGCCGTTGCCCCCTTGGTCACTTGCTCGATCCAGGCGTCTAGGTCGGCAATGTCGTAGCGAATGCCACGGCCTAATTTAGTCGATTTGGGTGGTTTTGCTCCTGCCAATATCCCCATACAGCGGGATTGGCGAAGCGAGGCGGGGCGATAGCCAAGGTACTCGGCGGCTTCGCGTTCGGTGAGTAGCTTTTTCGGAATTGCAGTAGTCATACGGACTTACCTTTAGTAAGGCCAGTTTGACTAACAGGAATAGGCGGGGAGCGATAACCACAGATACAAGCAAAACTTGTACGTGTGGTTCATGTGTCCTAATATGAGGGCACTCATTTAGCTCCACGCTAAACGGGTTCGCTCTTTAACACGGTCACGCACCACTCCGCATGACGTTAGCGCGTCAAGCATTAAGGAGTGGTGCGTTTTCGTGTTGCTGAGCATCCGCTTTTCCCTTGTCAGTCTCACTGGCTTGGGTGTAGGGCCAGAACCACGGGTAGGGTCGCCAAACTTTCACCGGGTTCTGGCCTTTTCTTTAATCGCTGTATGTCTATGTCTGTATAGGCAAACAGTGATCTCCTCTGTAATGCTAACCGCATTTTACAACAATGCAAACTAAGCATGTGTTTCACAAATATGTTTCACAGCTTTTTAATTCTGTCTTACTGGTTCGGCAATGTTGCACAGTGATGCGTAGTGTTTCCTAGTGTCTTCCAATGTCTCATGTTGTCTCTTGTTTGCTGTTTATTTCCGCTCTAATAAATGAACAAATCTCACAAATAAATACATGAAGATGTTTATTTTTCATGAAGATTTTTTCTTTTTGAGAAGCACCACGTTAGTTTGCTCGGCTGCCTCTGCATCAGTGATTAACTGCCCCCATGCCTGCCAAGCCAAGCGTTGCTCTTTGGCGTAGTCGTGGCGCTGGTAGGTTTCAATTAAGCGATCCGTTGGCGAGTGGTTCAGCATTTGCTCGACAACGTGCGGCGCGGTGCCGAAGTGTTTGAGCAAGCCCGTAGCAAATGACCGTCTCAGGTCGTGAGGGCTGAAACGCGGCATATCGGCAAGCGGTGCTTTCATATCCTGCTTTGCCAGCTTGCGCCCCTGTAAGCGCGCAATGGCAGTGGTTAGGCTGGCGTCACCAATCGGTTGGCCGCTGGCACGCTGGCTTTCAAACACGTATTCCAGGTTGCCCGTTACGGCTTGCTGCTCCCTTAACAAGTCAATAGCGGCGCTTGAAAGGTAAACGGTATGCTCCCGGCGTGACTTGGTGGTTATGGCTGGCAGTGTCCAGCAGGCACCATCTAGGTCGATATGATCCCACTTGGCTTGCAGTAGCTCCCCCCGGCGTTGCCCGGTCAGTATTAGCAGCTTGAGTGCAGCGGCGGCGCTAGTGTCCAGGCGAGCGCTTTCTATCGCATCCCATAAGCGCTTGATCTCTGAAAGGCTTAGCACACGGTCACGCGGCGCTGACTTAGTTGCGCCTAGTTGGCTTGGCTGGATGCCTTGAGCGGGGTTGGCGTCGATCTGACCATGCCCTTCCGCATAAGTCAGCATTGCCCGCAGCATAGTTAAGCACTTGCTTGCTTGGTTGCGGCTCTGGTTTTCGGCTATTTCTTTAACAGTGCTTTTTACCGTGCGGGCATCAATACGGTTAGCTAGCAATGAGCCTACGCGCCCTTTTAGGTAGTGGCCCCAGCGCCAGCGCGCTTGCTCTACAACAAGCGGTGAAGGTGTACGCCTAGTACGTACCGTAGGCGTCTTTGCATAACTCTGAAGCCAACGCTCGAACAGCTCGGCCATTGTCCAGGCTGACTCATTGCGTGCCTTTTCATCGCGCTGTGCGTGCTTTGGGTTAATGCCTTGAGCGTGTAAGGCTACGGCTTCACCGTGGCTTTCCCTGGCATCCAGCAAGCCTACGCTTGGGTATCGGCCAAGGCTGTAGGTGTCTTGCTTGCCATTGAAGCGGTAGCGGTAATACCACGCCTTTGATCCAGTGGGCTGCACACGAATAGCCAAGCCGCCACCATGAGGTGACTTCACGCTTTCCCAATAAACGGTGCCTTTGGGCTTTAGTGCCTGAAGCTGGCGATCTGTGGTTATCATGGCTAACTCCTATTCAGTACCACTCTGGTAACTGCAATTTGAGTCTATAACCACAGACGTGAATAGACAAGAGCTAACAATAAAAAATGCTAGATGCCTTGTTTTATGGGGTTTTTATTGTCTATTGGGATATGTTGAAGTTAAAGAGTTTAGTCCTCCGAAGCCGAGGGTCGCAGGTTCAAATCCTGCCGGGCGCGCCAGACATATCAAGGGCTTACGTTTATTCGTAAGCCCTTTTGTTTTGTCTATGACCATTTGTAAACGCGCGTCGGTTTTGGCATAGTCTGGCACAACAATTGGGACAACCTTCTTGGCAGTGATTAGCTCTTTTCTTGCAGCCTATTTGGCACTGGATCGAAACAAGACCACTTTTCATCTTGTTGATCTGCCCCGACCCGGGTCGGTAACGTTTAGTTTCGGTGAATCATATTTTACTAAAAGTAAGCTTACGTCTTATCTCACTCGATAGGGCATACCTGTTAGGTAATGCCCAAAATAAACCTAGGTAGGGCCAGTGATAACTCAGGTATGAAGGTCACTATCAGTACCATTGGAAGGTGGCCAAAGAGCAAAAACTTCATTGTGACCCCAAAGTACTTATCGAGAGATATTTTACTAACGCCTGCAGCCATATAAAGCATAGGTGCGCATGGTGGTGAGACATTACCTAACCCTAAATTGACGCCAACAATAGCGGCAAAATGAATAGGATGTACGCCAATAGCAGTGGCTAATGGCAGCAGCACAACTGCAGCTAAGATGCTGCCGGAAATGTCATCGACAATCATGCCGATTAAAAGCAGAACGAGATTTATAAGCAATAGAATGACGAGTGGGCTGTCTGATAGTCCCAGTAGAAAGCCTGTCACTTGGCTCGGCACCTGTTGAAGGATCATGGCGCGGCTCATCATGAAGAGAAAGAAAAGCACGGCAATGATTGACCCAATCGTCAATGTGGCTTGAATCAAGCCATTCCAGAATGCCTTGACGCTAAGAGTGCGGTAGAGCACAAATCCAGCAAAGGTGGCGTATACGAAGGCTATGGCTGCTGCCTCAGTAGGCGTCGCTATGCCTCCATAAATGGTGCCCAGGATGATGATAGGCATTAGAAGTGCCCAAATTGCGCTTTTACCGCTTTTCAGGATCTTAATGCCAGCCTGTCGTACAGGCAGTTTTTCATCAACTTGTATGTTGGGGTTGTTGCGCAGGAAAAAGAAATTCAACCCGACGTAGATAATCATCAGTAATACGCCGGGAATGACGGTGGAAAGAAAGGCAGCGCTAACGGAAAGCCCACCCGTTATCGCGAAGATGATCATCGGTACCGAAGGTGGGATGAGCAGTGCAAGTACCGAAGAGCATGCTACCAAGGCGGTTGCATGGCCAACAGGATAGCCCTCTCGAACCATTCGCGGAATCATAATCTGGCCAATCGCTGCGATGGCGGCAGAAGATGAGCCAGAAATGGCTCCAAAAAGAGCACACGTTATAACGGTAACAGCTCCCAGGCCGCCCTTAACTCTTCCTACGAAGGCATTGATGAAGTTGAGTAAGTGTGTGGATATCCCCGCTTGGGCCATTACCACGCCCGCTAATACGAAAAGAGGTAGCGCTAATAACGCAAAACTGGTTGTCGTTTGAAATGCATAAGGAATAAGGAATGAGATATCAGCACCAGTGCTGAGCAAATAGACAAGAGCACCAAGACCAAAGGCGAAGGCTATCGGCATTCCCAAGAGTAATAAAGCTACAATAATCCCGAGAGCTAGGGAAAAAATCAGCATCGTTGCCTCTCTTCTTTTTGTATGCGACGAAGGTCAAGGAACTGGTTAATCGTTTGCATGAGCAACGCTAATATAGTGCCTAAAAAGCCCACTACTAATGAGGCAGACCACAACCACCTAGGCCAGCGCATATAGGAGCTCAAGCGACCTCGATCGAAATCAAACATGGCGTACTTAATGGCAAAGTAACCAAACACCACGCAGACAGCTATGCTCAGTAGGGACATGCAGAGATTGATGATTTGGGTCTTGCTACGAGATTTAACAATAAGATCTAATATGCCGCCGCGTATATGCTCGCCCTCTCTAGTGGTATAGGCAATAGCCGGAAAATAAATCCATGCTCCTAGCAGCAGCGCAATCTCTTCAATGCCTAGAAATGGGGAGTTAAAGACGTAGCGCATTAGCACTTGACCAAACATCAAGCCACCCAAAAGAATGCTAAATATTGCCAGCGAACTTTTGAGAAGCATTGCATAAGCGGCTTCACACTTTAAAAAAACTGAATAGAGTGGGCTAACAGGAAAGTTTGGCACGGCAGTCACTTCTGCCACCTGGCTTACCTGATGGCTTTCATCCGCAGGGGAAAAGTCTTTTTCCTTTTCTTGTATTGGCATCACTTTACTCCAAAGAGAAAGGCCCACTAAACGCGGGCCTTGGGTCTTACTCAATACCAGCGGCTTGTCTCAGTTTTGCCATAA